>CAMOXX010000021.1 GCA_946629475.1 uncultured Blautia sp.
CAGGAGTGATCCGCGGATCCTCTGATCAGAATCTGAAACAACAGTAAAGTACAGCGGTCTGTCAGGACCGCTGTACTTCTCAGAACGGTATTTATGCGCCCCGGGAGGGCGCAGGGATCCCCTTGCGGGAGAGAGGAAGAGAACATGACGGCGAAAAAGAAAAACAAGTTTATTCAGTATATGCCGTTTTATCTGATGGCGCTTCCGGGCATCATTTACCTGATCTGCAACAACTTCATGCCTCTTTACGGAATGCTTCTGGCTTTTAAGAAGCTGGACGTCAGAAAGGGAATCATGGGAAGCGACTGGGTCGGCTTTGACAATTTCAAGTTCCTTTTCCGGTCCAGAGCAGCCGGAACGATCATCCGGAACACGATCCTTTACAATCTGGCCTTCATCATTCTGGGAACAACCATTGCAGTAGCTCTGGCCATTCTCCTGAATGAAGTTCGCAGCAGGAAGTTCGCAAAGTTTTACCAGAGCGTCCTTTTGATCCCCTACCTGATCAGCTGGGTTCTGGCAAGCTACCTTACCTACGCCTTCCTGGCGCAGGACGTGGGTCTGATCAACAGCGTGCTGAAATTCTTCGGAGGCGAATCCATCGCATGGTATTCCTCCAAGCCCTACTGGCCTTTTATCCTGTTCTTCGTCTATATGTGGAAGGGCGTTGGATATATGCTGATCATCTATTATTCCAGCATCGTCAGCATCAGCGCGGACTATTTCGAGGCAGCCACCATCGACGGTGCGACCAAGTGGCAGCAGATCCGCTTCATCACGATCCCGCTGATCAAATCCACCGTAATCACGATGGTGATCCTGAATCTTGGACGTATCGCGAACTCCGACTTCGGTCTGTTTTACCAGATCCCGAGAAACTCCGGAGCGCTCTATGACGTGACCCAGACCATCGATGTGTATGTGTATAACGCATTGATGAACAACCACGACTTTGCAATGTCGGCAGCTGCGGCTGTGTTCCAGTCGGTCGTCGGCTTCGTCTTTATTCTGGCCGCGAACGCAGTGGTGAAACGTGTCAGCAAGCAGGACGCGCTGTTCTAAAAGGGGGAGAGAAAAAATGGCTATTAAAACGAAAGACAGTACAAAATGGCAGGTCATCTCTCATGTGGCGCTGATGTTCTTCGCACTGTGTGCCCTGATCCCGTTCCTGCTCCTTCTGTCGGCTTCCTTCAGCGATGAGAGCGCGGTCATGACCAAAGGCTATGCCCTGATTCCGCACCAGTTCAGCATGGACGCCTATGCCTACATCGCGACCCGCTGGATGGAGATCGGCAAGAGCTATCTGATGACGATCCTCGTTACAGCCGTCGGAACCGGCATCAGCATCATCATCACCAGCATGTTCGCCTACACGCTTTCGATGAACTTCATCCCGGGCGTGAAGATCATGAACTTCCTCTGTATCTTCACGATGCTGTTCTCGGGCGGTGTGGTCGGAAGCTACTACATCTGGAGCAACGTGTTCCATATCAGGGATACCATCTGGGCGCTGATTCTCCCGAATCTGATGATGAACGCCTTCAATGTGATCCTGGTTAAGAACTACTATCAGAACAGTATTCCGGCGGCGCTGCGGGAAGCGGCCCGGATCGATGGCTGCAGCGAGTTCGGTATCTTCTGGAAGATCGTCCTGCCGCTGTCCATCCCGATCAACGCTACCATCGGTCTGATGACCGGCCTTGCCTACTGGAACGACTGGACCAACGGTCTGTATTATCTGACTGAGAGAGGCGGAAGCCAGTACTATACGATTCAGCTGATGCTGAACAGGATCAGCCAGAACATCACCTGGCTTTCCAGCGCGGCCCAGGGTTCCGGTGTTACTACCGGGAGCGTCCCGACGACCACCTCCCGTATGGCCATCGGCGTCATCGGCCTTCTGCCGGTACTGATTGTATATCCATTCCTTCAGAAGTACTTTGTGAAAGGCATCACCGTAGGCGCGGTGAAGGAATAAAGCTGTTAGGCTGCTGCAGAAAACGGATGCAGCAGCCTTTTTTTGTTTCAGGAAAAGTATTCCGTGTTATAATAACCTGGAGAGCTGAGCCATCTGTGCCAGACGAAAATTGACTTTAGAGTCAGGAGGGAACTGCGATGAAAAGAAAATACCCACATCTTTCTTCTCCCATCACGCTTTCATGGATCGGGCGGACTTTGCAGGAATTTCTTTGCCAACTACAACTGTACGATCATTGATGTCGTATCAGGGGAGTCATCAGAGAGAACCATCGTGGGCAGGTTCCTTAACTCAAGGAACCTGCCCACGATGATTCATATTTACAGAGCATCCAGATCTACTTCCGGCACTTCTTCGAGAGATTCTTCCCCGAGCTGCGTGATTTTAACTTTTCCGGCTTCGCCGTACTGGTACAGCTGATCCAGAAATTCTATAGCAGCGCGGATTTTGGTACGAAGCAGGTAACCTCCGGCCTCGGTTGCCTCGAGCAGTGTTTTTTCCGACAGGCCCGGAGACCAGTGATAAGCTTCTCCATGCAGCGTCTGAATATTCATGATGACCTCGGAAATCTCCTGCCTGTTAAGAGGAGCAAGCTCCGGTGCAGAGAGAATGGCGTTCAGTGTCGCAAGCGCTTTCTTGCGGGAATCCGGATCCTCTGCGAAGATTTCTTCGGCTCCGGCAGTCTCATTTCGTTTGTCTATGACATCCTCGGCAAAAGAGGAGCTCATTGCAAACAGAGAAAAAACTCCTTCCAGTTTCGCTGACGGCTGAAGAAAGGACTGCATATTGACATACGATTTCATTCGGGTTTTCTTTCCAAGGCGTCCGATCAGTTCGGCTTCGTCAAACAGGAGTACCCAACCGCCATAGCCCAGGCTGCGGAAAAGATGGCTCATGAACTGGTAGTAGTCCATGCTGTGTTTGGTCTTGGAAAAGTTACGGTTAAACTTGGCAGTATTCCCTGTGAGTCTCTTGAAGCTTTTCCGAATCAGGGAAGCAGTGGTAAAATCTCCTTCCATATCTGCCAGAAAAGAGAGGCGTTCCTCTTCATCTGAGGTGCCCAGAAACGCTTTAAGCAGATAATAGATCTTGTCGGTTTCCAGTTCCTGCGCAGCATACCCCAGGAGCTCGGAGCTCACATTACTCCCTTGTGTCAGATCTTCCAACTTCTGGCGGAAGCCTGGCTGTGCAGATCCGGGGAGATAAGTGTTGGCAATCAGCTTCTGGTAAAGAAGATATGGCTTGTCAATTGGCGTTTCCTTGCCGAGGGAGACAAAAGAAACGACCATATTGGAGGAAAAGGCAGTCCCAATGATTGTATTCAGAAGGTGCGTTTTGCCTTCACCATAGCGCCCGGTGAATATCATTCCATCGGATTTGCCGCTCTCCCGGACAGATTCGAGCCGGGATGTGATTTTTTTCATCATCCCGGGACGTGCTTCCGAAAAATACTCACCGACAATCCGGGAAGGAACTCCGGAACGAAGCGCCTCAATAATATGCCTTGCATTGTAATCAGCCAAGAGAACCGCCCCCTTCCTTTATATTCGCGGTATCGTTTGCAGATGTTTTTCGGTCGGCAGCTTTTCGGTTAACCAGATAGGGGAGTCCGATTCCGCCGTACATAGACTGATCGATCAGCTTTTCGGCTTCGTCCTCCTGAAGCGCGGTTTCGCCGGCATTTTCCGGCCAGAGGATGTCATAGATCCGCTGGGCCATTTCGCAGAGAATATCCGGTTTATAGTGCTGATCCGCATAGCGGTCCAGGTCGATGATATCCGCAAATGCATTGAACCGGGTGCTTACCACTTCATTCTGCACCCTCATCCAGAGCGCCTGGTAGGATTTCATGCCATAGTTTTCATTATCCATCAGAACGCGGTCAAAACACAGCAGGAACATCAGGTGATGCATACTGTCAATGTCGTCTATCAGCTGCCGGATGCTTTCGTAGGTATCTTCCCTGCGCACTTTCGCATAATGAATCGCTGAAGAGGAGGTCTTTTTCTGAAGAATCTCCATGTCATCTATAACAACCAGGATCCCGGCAAATCCACCCAGGTGAGCTGTCTCTGAAAGAGAACGCAGAAGATGGCGCGCGTTGTATTTCGTGATGCGGGAAGGGGACAGCCCCAAAGCTCTCAGCTGGGAAAGCTTTACGGTTTTATCTCCGTACATGAAGGCGGATAACAGCTCTTTTTGGGATGGCTCCAATGTCGGATGACCAAGAATGCTTCCGGTCAGAAGAGAGCAGCATGCGGCGAAATTGTTGTCAAGTAGAGGATTTCGGGTAAAATAAGTTCGTAAAAAGCGCCGGATCTCACCTCTTGTGATGACATCGCCTTCTCCTGTTTCGGACAAATAGTCCATGAATGTCTTATTCTCCTCTATCTGGGCCGGATCATATCCCATCTCCCGGACGATTTGCGCGGCGCAGCCGTGGAGAATCCGGTCCAGATCACACTGGCGCAGGATTTCCAGATATATTTCACGGAAATCATGGAGCCACACGGATTCTGCCGAAAAATGAACGGTCAGATAATTGTGTTCCAGGGCCTTTGAAAGCATCAGCCTGGAAAAGTGCGTTTTACCGGCACCGGGACGGCCGGTGACCATCTTGATCTTGCTCCCGCCTTCCGGGATATATGTGTTGAGATACTGCTCTTCAAGAAAACTGATGAGAGGTTCCAGTCCGACTGTTATGTGCTCTGCAAGGGCAGAAGAGAGGGGAACGCCTCCATTCCGGAGAATGTCCATATCTTCTGAGGAAATCTTAGTGTGTTCTATCATTCTTTATTTCCTTTCCCTGAGGCTTACTCTGCGGTGTTGACGGCGCTGAAAGTCAGGATGTATGTTTCGATACCTGTCCTGCCCAGTACCCGGATTCCGCTTTTTCCGTCACGGCTGGTTCCGAAAGTATAATGCTGTCCTGTTTTGGAAACAATCCATTCATCCGGTCCTGCGGCATACAGCCTGGCAAGATCAAACGCGAACGCCTGCATGTCGTATTCCTTCCTGGCCCTTGCCATCAGCGCCAGGTTCTTATAAATTTTTGTCAGCATCTGGCTGCTTCCGAAACGGGCGCCGGAGCGGAGACAGGTGATCTCATATGCATCGGCAAGCTCGGCGAGGAAGGATGCCGGTTTAAAAGAAGCTTTGTTCAGCTTTTCCTGGCCGGCACGGATGGTCTCGGCGATATAGGAAGGGCGGAAACTGCTTATCTTTTTGCGGTTCATGAAAACTTCCTGGGAATCTGAGGCGACCCTGATTTTGTATGGGAACATTTCGTAAAGGCCTTTTTCGCCTTTGACATCGACGCCCTTTTCTTCACACGACGCAACCAGCTGGCGTGAAAAATCACCGTCTGAAAAATACGCAGCAGTATCAAAGGCAGAGGCGGCAGCCTCGTATTCACTGATTGCCTTTTCAAGAGAAGCAGATGCTTCTTTGATGGAAGAAAGGCATTTTTTCATATCGGACAAATTGCCGGTATCGGCATCCTTAAGGATAGCCTTCTGAAATTTGGCGATATTGTTGGCAGCAGTCTTAAGATCAGCTCCTAAAGGGGCAAGAGCGGAATACAGATCTTCATAATTCATGGGTTGTTCTCCTTTAATATATCTTGTTTTTTGACTGTGTATAAGTATACTCTGTCCTGAAAAAAGGTGCAATCATTTTATGACCTTTGCAATCACACCCGGTTGTGATATGATGATTACAACGCCAAAAGTCCTGAACCCGCGTAAATCTGCCTGCAGGCGGGTGAAAGAACCTGGGGCGTGCAGGACTGCAGGGGAGGTGAAAAAATGCAGCTGTATTCCTGGCAGAAAGCATGCCTGAACGCGTGGAAGAATAATGGATATCGGGGAATTGTAAATGTGGTTACCGGTGCGGGGAAAACCGTGTTCGCGTTAAAAGGAATCGAAAAACTGGCAGAGCAGTTCCCGGATCTGCAGGTCAAGGTGGTTGTCCCCACCATCCCGCTTGCCAGACAGTGGAAAGAAAATCTGCTGCATCATGCTCCCTCGGAGGAATGGAGGCCCGGTTTTTTCGGAGGAGGAGTCCAGGATGATCCATCCCGCAGGGTCATGATCTATATCGTGAATTCGGCCAGGGATGCTCTGTCCGGACATATCCGAAGAGATCTTTCATTGGAGAAGCATGTTTTGCTGATCTGTGATGAATGCCATCATTACCAGAGCAAAGAAAACCGGAAGATATTTTCCTTTTTTGACGATATGGGAGAGAGAGGCGAGCTGTATCACTCCCTTGGCCTGTCTGCGACCCCGTTCGGAACGAAGGACGACCAGATCCTGACAAAAACACTGGGAAAAGAAATATACCGGTATGACTATGATGCGGCAGCGGCGGAGGGGATTATCTCTCCTTTTTCGGTATGCGAAGTGTCGGCTTCTTTTCTGCCGGATGAACTGAGTAAATATATCGAATTGTCAGATACCGTAAGCCTGTGCTATGCCAGGCTTATAAATACCCGCAAATACCTGAAGGGACTCCCAAAAGGTGAGTTCATGAAAGCTGTCTCAAAGATGGCTGCGGAAGCAGATATGGATCCGTCTGATCCTGCTGCCGCCTTCCTGATTGCGACATTTCAGCGGAAAGAAGTCAGTAACCTGGCAGAGGCCCGGGTTTTCTGTGCTTTGTCAATCATAGAGAATCTGCGGTCATCCGACAGGGTTCTGCTGTTTTGTGAAAGAATTGAGCAGGCCGGAAAGATGGTGCGTTTTTTGAAACGGCGTTTTGGCTCCTGCTGTGAGATTTATCATTCTGAGATGTCAAAAGCTGCCCGCGACAGAGTGATGGAAAACTTTCGCAGCAGGCAGATACGGATTCTTGTGAGCTGTAAGTGTCTGGATGAAGGAATTGATGTACCGGACGCCAATGTTGCGATTGTACTCAGCAGTACTTCAGTCAGCCGTCAGCGGATCCAGCGTCTGGGAAGAGTGATCCGTAAATCGGATCATAAGGATGCAGCTTGTTTGTACTATATTTACGTGAGGGAGTCTTCAGACGATGCGGCTTATCTGAGGGGACTCGAAGAATGCGATACTTTTTCACTGCGCTATTACAGCTCCGAGAGAGTATTTTCGGATGACCTGTATGAGTATGTTGCCGCAGGTCTTTTGCAGCGTGCCCGGGAGTCCGGTCTGCCGCCTGATCAGATAGCGGAGATCCGGCGCTGCACCCGGGAGGGCCTGGGCAGGGCAGACGTTCTGCTGCCTGACCGGGTTCAGAAGAGAAATGCACAGACAGCAGAAGGAGTTCATGAGAAGAATTACTGGAATGTTATGAGAAAAATCGGAAAAGAATACCGGCCGGAGAATTAATCCTCCGAGAGGATGGAAAGGAGCTTTGAATGATTCTTCCGATTGCTGCAGCACTCGGGCTGTCTCTTGCAGTGACGGAGGCAGCCGAATTCATTGCTGCTTTTGTTCTTGGGGTCAGGAGAGAGGGCTGGCCGGTGGTTTTTCTGGTAAATCTGATGACGAACCCGCCGTATGTTCTTTTGATTCTCATACTGGGATATCTGCTCCCGAAACCAGCAATAATGCTGATTATGGTACTCTGTGAATTCGCGATTTTTATGGTGGAGGCGTTTTTGTACCGGAAATATCTGAAAGCCTTTTCCCATCCGTACCTTTTGTCGGCGGCGGCCAACCTGGCCTCCATCGCCGCCGGCATCCTTGTATCACAGCTGCGGTGATATGTTCTGGCCTTGCAACTGTTCCGAACAGATACCTTGTCCCTTTGTCTGACAAGTGTTATACTTTTAGCAGATCATCGAAAGGGGGAAAACCATGGGAATCTATTTGAATCCGGGCAATGCTGCGTTTACAGATATCCGAAATGATGTATATGTGGACAAAAGCGGTTTGATCGAACGGATCAATCAGTCTGTCAATACTCCCCGGCGCCTTTCGTGCGTTAGCCGCCCACGACGCTTCGGCAAATCCTTTGCTGCTCAGATGCTCTGTGCTTATTACGATTGTTCCTGCGATTCTTCCGCTCTTTTTGAAGATCTGGAAATAGCCGAAATGCCTTCTTTCAGAGAGCATTTGAATCACTACAATGTGATTTATGTGGATATAACAGGCGCTGCTCCTTATACCAATCATTACAAGACGCTGATTCCGTTTCTCTCTGAAAATATAACACGTGAGATAATGGAAATTTTTCCCGGAGTGAAAAAGGGGGCATCCTTACCTGAGACACTGGTCAATGCTGCTTCTCTCAATGGTAATAAGTTTATCATGATCGTTGATGAGTGGGATGCGCCGCTCCGGGACTATAGAGGGGAGATCCTGCTGGTAGGAATCTCCTATAATAAAGAAATCGAAGCCGGAAGAAGAAAGTACGATTGTATTATCGAGCCGCTTGTTCATTAAATCCTTTAGAGCAGAGAAAGGAGATTCTCATGAAAAAAGCATTCTCTCTCATTGCCATAGTCATGCTTGTTTCCGTGCTGATGACAGGAACCGCGTTTGCGGATGCCATGGTCTACTACTCGGATGAACACGGGGCGGACTATTATGTGACGGTATCCGCATCGGACGGCGGCTGTAATTTCCGCTACGGCCCCGGTGTGGAATACGGCCAGATTATTGCGAATATGATCCCGAACGGGACGGTGCTTCATGTGACCCGTGAGGCGTCGGCCTCGAACGGAAGGCCGTGGGGATATGTCGAATATAACGGAATGTGGGGTTGGATTGCCCTCTCCGAGGTTTCCGTGACGGCCAGCCCTTCATCAGGAGGTTCTGCTCCGGCTTCATCTTCCCCGACGAGGGCCAGCTATGATGTGCGTGTTGCGGCATCGGACGGCGGCTGCAATATCCGATATGGCGCGGGTGTTTCGTTTGACCGCCTTATGAACAGCATGATTCCGAACGGCGCGGTGCTCCATATTTACTGGGAGGAAACAAACAGCAGCGGCGTTACGTGGGGATTTACCTCCTACAACAATATGAACGGCTGGATTGCGCTGACAGAAGTCGAAGTCGTAAACGCTTCCTCGACGGTATCGGACGTCAATTACCGGATCAAAGCCGCAGCGCCGGACGGCGGAATCAATCTTCGCGAGGGAGCCGGAGTGGATTATGGGATTCTTCTGGACCATATGATTCCGAACGGGACGATTCTTTCTATTACACGTGAGACAAGGGCTGCATCGAACAGCCGTTTCTGGGGATACACAACCTATGAGGGAAAATCCGGGTGGGTGACCCTGGAAGAAGTGACTCCGGTGGCGGAGGTAATGACAGGCAGTACCTCCAGCCAGGCGACCACATCCGGAGGGGCTGTCGGTAAGGCGATTTTAGAGAACGAGGCATCCGACGGCGAACAGGGCGGAAAGATGCTTACCGCCTCTGTTCAGACAGGCCGCCTTCGCCCCGGGTTTGTTCTGCAGCTGATCCTGACTGCTGTATTTGTGGCGGGCATTGCATCAGGCGCGGCCTGCATTCTGCGAAGAAAATGTACGGAGAACGATGAGAAGCCCGGCCATGGAGACCGCACATAAAAAGCAAAGTCCGATCGGGCTCCCGAACCAGTGAATGCCAAAAAGCATGGCGGGCAGGGTGCCCAGAAAAAGAGCAAGCATCAAAACACCAAAAGCAAAGCCGCTGTATCCCGGTATCTGTTCTGCCAGCATGCTGAGAGTCAGCGGCATTGTCATGTTAAAGAAAAAGATGGAGATGCAGCCGCACACGGGACTTTCAAAAGAAAACAGCGCAGTGATCCCGGCAATTCCGAGGGATAAAAGGACCGCCGTCCGAAGGCCGGCCCTGTCCGCAAGAATCCCTCCGGAGAATTTTCCTCCCGCGATGCACAGCGTAAAAATGAGTCCCGGCAGAAAGCCGGCTTTCCAGGAATATGTGGTCAGCCCGCCGTAATAGGAGCGTATAAATACAACCGTAAACAGAATCACGCATGCAGAAACCGAGAGCATACGGAATCGATGTGCGGGAGAGATACCTGCAGGCAGGGGATTGTCCTGATGCACGGAAGAGATATTGGCAGGCAGGGGATCGTCCTGTTGCGCGGGAATGATTTCCTGAGCGCCGGTAAGGTGATTATCATCTTTCCTGGCGGCGTACAGGCCGAGGAAAGCCAGAACCGCGGCACTGGCAAACATCGCTGCGACGAATAGATTCCAGAGGGGCAGGAACTGCTTTCCCCACACTGTGCCGAGGTACACACCCACCGCCCCGGTTGAGATAAAGATGCCCGGGGATGCAAAATGTCCTTTGCTCTCAAAAAGCACCTCCATGCCTGCTCCTACATGGAACATTCCGTTTCCGACCCCGATCATAGTGACCATGGCAAGGGGAGCGCGGAACAGGAAGTATCCGCTCCCGACAAGCAGGCATCCGGCGGATGAAACCAGAAGGCGCAGGAGCACCGCATTCCGGCTGCTCACTTTATGCACAAGCCGGTCCGCTGCAAAGCCCACAGCCGCGGGCAGGGCAAAGGCGCAGAAATTGTAGAGTATAACGTATGTAAGGAAGTCCTGCGCAGTTACGGACATCGGGAAGACGACCGCGTTCATAAAATAGATGCAGGAGAGATCCACAAGAAAATGGATCAGGGAGGAGAGGGCCAGAATGACGCGGCCGGACATGGGAGTCCGGCCGCTGAATGTGTGAGCTGTCATAGGTGCGTCTGTTTCCTTCCTTTGGAAGATACAAAATGTTCAGTGTTTGTATCTGTGAAGATTCTGAACAGATATCAGTGCTTTTTATAGCGCCGCCTCTGAGCGGGCGCTCTTTTTTTCGTTTCGGGCTGCCATGCGCGGAAACGGCAGTATGCGATAAAGAACAGTATGCCGAGAACCGAGCAGACCACGGCCGGAACGATGTGGGGCGAATGATAGGTGAGGACAATTTCGTGCGTTCCTGCCGGAATCGAAAGCCCCAGGAGTCCGTCGTTTCCGACCCCGATCGTTTCGGACTCCGCGCCGTCCACCGAAGCGCTCCAGCCCGGAAGATAGGGGATGGAGGTGAGAAGGGTACATGCCTCCTTCGCGTCGGCGGTCCCTTCGATGCGGGTATCCGAAAAACTGGTAATCTGAAGCGGGTTTTTATTCAGCTTTTCGTAGGCCTGCTGAAAAACATCGTCATGGTAGCTCGCGGCAAAGAGCTTTACTGTACCGTTATCGCGGTATTTCTTTTCAAACTCACCTCTTCTGGTCAGGCTGAAATCGATTACGATCCTCTCGCCCTCCGAGACATGGCCGATATCGATCAGGCTGCGTCCTGCCGACAGCTCACGGTCTTCACGCACGGAGTTTGTTGAGTAGATGAAGCGGCTGGCATTGTCCGCATCCACATAAATGTAGATATACTGATCGCTGTCCGAGACAAATTCGGCATGCACGGCAGGCTCTTTAGTGAGGTCGCCGGGATCCGGAAGGGTGTAGGATATATCGTTTACCGCACCGTTTTCGGTAACGTCCATGTTTTCGGTCGTAAACGAAGAGGGCTCAATGAGTGTGAACATGTCGTCTGTGATTCCCGCCGCAGTATGCAGAAAGCTGTTCTGCACATCAAACGGCTGCGTTCCTTCGGTGTTCCAGTTCCGGATTCCGCTGTCTACAAGAAAACCGAGGGGCCAGACCCTGTCATTCCGGTAGACCCAGATGGAATCAAACTGGTTGTCAAAGGAATATTTGAAAGCCTGTGCCGCGGGCGGAAATTCTCCGTCCCGGTTCATGACATACCGGACATCAAAGATGGCGTCGATCAGTGCGGTAGGGTCGTAGTAGCGGTAGCTGTTTCCGGTTGCGGCGACACCAAGATGCTCCATCAGGGCGGAGATTCCGCCGGGCGCAACCGAGGAAAACTGGGAGAATCCGTTAAAATGGTAGAGCGAACCTTCATTGATTGTGATGAAGCGCCGGAACTCGGTCCGGAAAAATTCACCACGCTGCTGTTCGTCCATATAATCCAGCGCACGGTCCGTATCGCTGAGGTACGCGACGTATTCTGCCCGGTCTCCCGTATCGTTCAGATTCTGGTACATCGAGAACGAGCATTCAAAAATCACCAGAAGCAGCAGGAGGGGTGTCAGAAGCCGCGTATGAATGTTTCGAACCATCAGTGAGAGTATGACCAGATACACAACAATCAGGATAATGTTGAGGACCAGATCGCTTTTCGAAAGAACATGATCGATCTCGTCGACATGCTTTATAACCACCGTCTCGTATACCAGAATCAAGGCAGTCCCGACGAAGGAAGCAATAAAACTGAATCGGATTTTTCCTCCTTCCCCTGCCTCCTCATATCCGCGGTACGCAAGCAGCAGCAGGATAAAGCTGTAGACAAAGGTAAAGCGGTGAGGCAGGTTGGCCGGAAAGTGAAAGCCGTGAATCAGATAGTCCAGCGGTTTGATGCAGCAGCAGAGGAGCATGAACACAAGGAACAGGGTGTAGAGGATTTTCTCCTTACGGGCTGTTTTTTTGCTGCTGAAAAAGAACGGCAGCAGGGTCAGGGTCAGAACTCCGGTGAAAATGTTCGGCATATCCTCATTCCGGGAGAGCACCGATGCGCGTGCTCCGAGAAAGTGGGCGCTGACCAGCTGCCACACGCCGGGATATACCTTGAATTCCGGGAAGGATGAGCTGCTGACGGTAGTGTTCTGGAGTGCTTCTGCGACCGGCGCCAGGATCACCATGGCGGAGACCGCGCACAGCAGGGATACAAAAATAAACCGTCCGGTGTTCCAGAGTACCTGGCGGATATCCTTCGGAAGGGAATACCTGCTCAGAGTAAACACAATGTAATACATTGATATCATGATGCACACGAGCACGGCCAGATAAAAGTTTACGACCATGGTCAGGAGCAGGCTGATATAGTAGAGAACAACGCGGTTTTCGCTGATCAGGCGCTCCGCGCCGAGGGCAACCAGCGGGAAAAGCACGACCGTGTCCATCCACATGATGTTCCAGTAGTAGCATGTGACAAACGCGCAGAAGCCGTAAAGCAGACCGAAGACAAGAATCGACAGGTCATTCTTCTTAAAATGTTCCCGGAGATAGAAGGTAAATGAGGCGCTGCACGAGCTCACCTTCAGCAGGATGATAAAGGCAACTGCCTCCGAGATCATATGCCGCGGAAACAGAAAATAAATCAGGTTGAAGGGGGATGTCGTGTAATAGGCCGTCTGGGACAGAAAGTCCTTTCCCAGGCCGCTCTCCCAGCTGTAGATCAGGCTTTTTCCGGTGACAAGGCGGCTCCGGAATTCCTCGAGATAAGGGGCGTACTGATGAAACAGGTCGACCCTCAGGATTGTACGGCCGCCGAAGGGCCAGATGCCGCGGGCAATGCAAACTCCGAGGAAGATCAGGGCACTGATCAGGAAGGAAGCATATATATAACGGCAGCTGTGCAGGTGCTGTTTGAGACGATGAGACATGTTGACAGTTCCTCTCTTTGTTTTAAACCCTCTTTGAGATAATATACTTTGGACGTCCCTGGACCTCCTGGAAAATTCTGGAGATATAATACCCGATGATACCCAGGGAAATCATCAGAATACTGCCGATAATCAGCAGCAGCAGAATTACGGTTGTAAAGCCTTCCACCGCGTGCCCGGAAGCATAGCGGATCAGGGTCTGGATCCCAAGAATAAAAGAGAGAACCAGAAAAATAAACCCTGCCGTTGTGACGAGCTGCATCGGAACGGAGGAGTATCCCACGATATTGCACACCGCATAGCGGATGAGAGCGCGCGTGGACCATTTGGATTCTCCTGCTTCCCGCTCCTGCACATCAAACTCCACGGAGGTAGTCCGGAAACCGATCCAGGAGGACTGAGCACGGAAAAAGCTGTTGTGCTCGGAGATCTCCAGAAGCGCATCGACAGCCTTGCGGTCGAGCAGCTTAAAATCCGAAGCTCTCGACATGTCAATGCCGGTAGCTTTGGTCATGATCCGGTAAAAGGCGCCTGCGCTGGCGCGGTGTGCTATGGATTCCTTTCCGCGTGAGCGTTTTTCGCCCTCAATTACCTCGTAGCCCTGCTCCCAGAGGTGATACATCTGCACCAGTGTTTCCGGCGGATGCTGGAGATCGCAGTCCATGACGGCGGCGCAGTCGCCGGACGCGGCCGAAAGGCCGGCAAATATGGCGGCTTCTTTCCCGAAATTTCTGGAAAAATGGACGCCGTGAATACGGCTGTCCTCCGAGGCTGCATCCATAATCAGCTGCCATGAAGCGTCCCGGGAACCGTCGTCCACAAATACGAGTTCAAAAGATATTCCTGCCTCCTCCATGACCTGCTTCAGCGTCCGGATTGTGCGCGGGAGCATGGCTTCTTCATTATAGCTTGGCAGAACAATGGATAAAAGTGACATAAGTATTCCTCATGAATGGGTGCTGACCAGTTTTGTGTTATTGAAGTTTGTGCAGCTGTCCAACCCAGTGTATCTCAAAAATGAACGAAAATCAACAGCTGGCTGAGAATCGCCGCAATACAGGCGGATTGTTTCATGCCTGATACTTGCGGTAGAACTGATCCTCATGTATAATAGACGGGAATCAGTTTTTCGCTTGGAGGTGGAAATAATGATAAAAAGAAAAATGTCAATGCTTTCTCTTGCAGCAGTGGTTGCGCTTTCATCCGTGCCGGGTGCCGCCCTTGTGTCTGCGGAGGACGTGGGCTTTGAAGTGACAGAATACTCTGACGAGGTTTTTGATGAGGGCTTTGAGCCGGAATATTACGGCGAACCGGAAGCGGGGTACGACGAAGCCGTGTATCAGGAAGCCGAAAATGAGGTACCCGCGGACAACGGATTTACGGAATACGAAGCGACAGAGAGCGTGAACACGGAAATAAACTGGAAGGTTTACGCGGCGGATGTCGAGACGGATCTTTCGGATGAAGATCAGCAGAGATTTATCAATGCGACATCGGGGCTGTACGGCGAGATCTATCAGCCGGTGTCTGTTCTTGCGACGCAGCTCGTGGCCGGCATGAACTACGCATATCTGTGCAGGCTGGTTCCGATAACGGAGTATCAGCCGGTGTGGATGATCGCTGTTGTATACGAGGATCTTGAGGGCAATGTATCGGTCACATCGATCCGGGACCTGAATGTGAACAGTCCTGCTCTCCTTGCGGAGAAGCCGGGGAACGATGATGCGGTCGGCGCATGGACGGCAGCCGGAAAGGCAGGGGATGCTTCATCGGAGGAAGCTTCCCGCGGAATTACCCTGCCGGAGGAGGCAGAAAAGGCGTTCCGCCAGGCCATGGAGGGCTATGACGGAGCATCGGTATCCCCGATCGCTCTTCTTGCGGACAATGAAACAGGGGGAAATAATTACCTGGTTCTCTGCCGCGGGAATGTGACGAATCCGGAGGACAAAGGAAGCATTTATGTGGCGGCCATTCACAAGGCACCTGAGAGAATCTGGGCCGACGATACGGGTGACGGTGAAGATGTGAATCAGACAGAGACGGAATCCAAAGCGGAGGTCATAAAACTGCAGCCGCTGGATCTGCTCTCGTATCTGAGCGACGGACCCCGGACCTATATTACCGGAAATGGTGTGCTCTCGATCGTGCTCCCGGACTATTCCTGGAAGGCGGTTCAGGATGAAAAACACCTTGCCGCGTTTTCGGACGGGAATAACCGCATGGAACTCAGCCACCTGGTGAACGGAGAGGCTTTTGACCCGGTAATGATTGCGGACGAGAGCTATGCCGCGGTGTATCAGGCATTCTATTCCACGCCGGAGGATGTCTATATCGTGACAGGAGCGGTGAAGGACCAGGCCGTTCTGAGGACGGTGCGTGATGCCCTGCAGAGCGTCCAGGTGCTGCGCTACGGCACAGATCCTGTTCCGGCTGTTACCCCGACTCCGGAGCCGACACCCACGCCGGCTGATCCCCGCGGGGAGATGACCGGATGGGAGGCTACTGTTTACGCGGACCATTCCACTGACGGCATCGCGATTTTCGAGTATACAAACGGCATTTGGTATGACGGAAACAGAAACGCATTTATGGCCGGAGACGGCATAGAGTCCGGATACATCTGGTACGACGAATCCGGAAATCCTTATTACCTGTTTGCCTATCCCTATGAGCTGCGCCGTACAGGGAATACGGTGGACGTCAGCTGGGATACCGGGCTTTCCACCACGCTGCAGGAATTTACCGACGGTGTATGGAGAGATTTCCGCTATGTCACGTATAACTATGCCGGAAATAATATCTGGACAGGAGACGACGGAAGTTCTGTTACAGGTATGGCGCCGCCTGCATCGGAGGATGATGAGCTGGATGCCGGGAGCGTATCTGACGCCGGGACAGAATCAACGGAGGAATCATCCGGAGAGACCGAAGAAGCTGCTCCCGCAGAGGAGGCTCCCACGGAGAGTACAGAAGACGATGCCGGTACGGACAGCGGCACAGGGGAAGAGACAACGGCAGAGGACAGCACAGAAGTCCCTGCGGAAGAAGAAAGCATCATAGTAGAGTAATTGCTCGAATGGAGAGAGTTTAATGGATTATCCGGAACTTGTTGTAATGCTCACATATAATGACACCACTGTTGAACAGGCTTTCCGAATTTTTGATGAATGCAGGCACACAGACGCAAAATACTGGGGATTTAAAGAGAAACCGCTTCCGATGGAAGAGATGAAAGAACTTGCAGGTTATATGAAAGCCTGCGGAAAGACGACCTTCCTGGAAGTAGTCGCCTATAATGAGGAAGAATGCCTCGAAGGCGCAAGGGCCGCGGCAGAATGTCAGATCGATTATCTGATGGGAACGATGTTTTATGATTCCATCAATGACATGTGCCGTGAGAACGGAATCCGCTATATGCCGTTTGTCGGAAGGGTGACCGGGAGGCCGTCCATCCTGAACGGGACCGCTGAGGAGATGATCGATGAAGCGCTGAGGTATGTAGAAAAAGGAGCGTATGGGATCGACCTGCTCGGATACCGATATACCGGAGACGCTGCCCGCCTCAACAGCACGATCATAAAAGCCCTTTCAGAGAAAAACGTGCCTGTCTGCCTGGCCGGAAGTGTAAACAGCTTTCAGCGGCTGGATGAGGTGAAGGACGCAGATCCCGGCCTCTTTACGATTGGAAGCGCGTTCTTTGACCATGCGTTCGGGGACAGCTTTGCCGGTCAGATCAACCGGGTATGTTCTTATATTCGGGGGGACAGGTCATGATAAGAGAACTGTTTCCCTGCGATACAGCGAAGGATGTTTTTTCGATAGACTACAGACGGCTTTACGAAATGGGCTACCGGGGTCTTCTGTTCGATATCGATAATACGCTGGTCCATCATGGAGATGATTCGACACCGGAAGTGGACGAGCTGTTCCGGAAAATCCATCAGATCGGATTTAAGACTCTTCTTCTGTCAAATAATGATGAAGAAAGAGTGCTGCGCTTTAACAGGAATATCAACACGGATTATATCTGTGATGCAGATAAGCCTTCCCCTGAAAGCTACAGGGAGGCCTGCCGCAGGATGCAAATCGCTCCATCCGAAGCTGTCATGATCGGAGATCAGCTGTTTACGGATGTGAGAGGCGCATCCCGGTGCGGTATGGATTCCATTCTCGTACACTACATTGGTGTGCCGGGTGAACTGTGGCTCGGATGGCACAGGTATGCGGAATATTCGCTGCTCCTTGTTTTTCATCTGTTCCGCCCGCTTTTTCCAAAGCTGGGGCATAAAAGCGGATCACATAAGAACAATACTGTTTCAGGGGAGAGTATTATGAGCAGGATCGGAAAATATCTCAGAAAAGAGATTCTTTTCTGCGAAATCAGCCCGGCTGCCTATCAGATTTCGCTGGAAAAGGAGATCGCGAAGAAAAAGCTTCATGATCTGAGGCACAGAGAGAACTATGCAAAAGAGAGGAAGAAGGAGGTTCTGCCCTGCATTGCAGCCGCGAGCAGGGCAAGCATGATCAAACGGGCTCCCGGCGTGGATCTTACGATGCAGGAGAACAAGGCCGTAAATATTGATATCGCGTGCAGAACCTTCAATCACCTTGTCATTCATCCGGGTGAGAGCTTTTCATTCTGGAAATATGTTGGTAAAACGACGTCGGAGAAGGGATATCTGGACGGGCGGATCATCCGGGACGGCAGGCTTGTGCCGGGTGTCGGCGGCGGACTGTGCAATCTGGCCAATACACTGCACCTGCTGGTGAGGCAGACACCGCTCACGGTTACCGAGCTCCATACCCACTCCGATGCGCTGGCTCCCGACGAGGGACCCCGGAGGCCGTTTGCGAACGGGACGAGCGTCAGTTACAGCAATATTGATTTTCGTTTTGCCAACAATACGGATCAGGATTTCCAGATCGTAATAGGAACCAGCGGAGAGATGCTGTGCGCTCAGATCCGGTGTGAGCATCCTTTCCCCTATACCTACCGCCTTACAGAGGAGGGTCATCACTTCCAGAAAGAGGGGAACCAGTATTACCGGGTATCAAAAATCTATCATGAAACCTATGATAAGGAAACCGATGAACTGCTGAAGCGGGAGCTTATCCTCGACAATCACTCCCAGGTGATGTATGATCCGGCGCTGATCGTGGGTGAAATTACCGAGTGAACCAACTGGCCGGAACAGGCAGGGCACCTGCTGATGAGCCTGTTGTTATAAGTGATGTGTGAACGGCCGGTAAAGGAGAGCGCCATGGCCCGTTATGAAGATAGAATTGAAAAGCAGAAAACGAAAAAATCGCATTTTGCCCGCAACCTGGTGCTGACGCTGGAAGCGCTGGCCATTGTGCTGAGCGTTCTGGGAAGGAGCAGGATCGCGCGGTTTTTGTCCGCGAAGGCCACACTGGGCCTGGTTGTAGAAGTCACCGACAGGTTCGGGAAAGCGGCGGGCCACCGTCTGTCCACGATCATCGCCGCGATTGTGGCGGAACCCCTGATTATCGCTTATGTGCTTGCAGGGATTCTGGTGGTCATAGATCTTATTGTTTTGCTGATAAGAAAGCGGCGGAGGTGAGCAGAAGGGGAAAGGTTCCTTGGAGTGAACGGGGAGTCAGTGTAAATTCAGAGGGGGCAGGTTCCCTGACTTATTTTCCTATGGAAAATGAGTCAGGGAACCTGCCCCCTCTGATTCTCTCAGCCGCTCAGATGTATTTCCTGCAGAATTCCTCGAAGCGGCTCTCGTACTCTTCGGAGTAGTCTATGTAAGAGCATACATGGCCTGCTCCTTCCGTCAGGAACTGCTCTTTTGGGGAACTGCACGCATCGTAAAGATGCTGTCCCAGGGCACAGGGAACCAGGCTGTCAGCGGTTCCGTGGATAAACAGGACCGGGATAAACGCATGGCGCACCGAATCGATCGGGGCTGCATCGGACAGGCTGAAATCGTCGAGCAGCATGGTAAGGACATTTGCCAGTTTTATAATCAGAGTGATAATCTGATCATATTTTACCCTGGCCTTCAGTATAGGACGGGCTACATTTTCGAAAGTATCGTAGGGACTGTCGGCGACACAGCATTTGACATTGGGAGGGAGCGTGCTTGCCCCGGCCATCATAAGGGCTGTGGCTGCGCCCATAGAGACCCCGTGGAGCACAATCTGGACATCATCACCGTAGATATCAATGATTTTACGAACCCACCGGATGCCGTCCTGATGCTCTTTAACCCCGAAGGTGATATATTTGCCTTCAGAATCTTCGTGCGTGCGCTGCGAGACGAGCAGGAAATCGTAACCCTGATTCCTGTACATATGGACAAACTGGGCCATATCGCCGACTCCGCCGGAATGATAGCCGTGGAATGCGATGACTACTTTTTTATTGTAGTCTTTTACATGGAAGAGCTTTCCGCGCAGCGTGAAATCGTCGGCGGAAGTAATCTCAATCTGCTCGGATGGGAGGCTGTTGAGTTCCGGCAGTGCCTCGCGGTTCTTTGCATGGAACCGGAGGAAGGCAGGGCTGGCTTTCGGATTTTCCTTCTCGCCGGGATCCGGATCCTTACGAAGAAGGATGCTGCGGAAAAGCCTTATGAACAGCGCAGCCAGAATACCTGTGACGGCGGCAATGACGGACAGCACGATCAGGATGCGGCGCCGGAGGGATTGGTGTTTCTTCATTTTATAACTCCCCTTTCTGCGAAATGTGGTATCGGCTCAGAAATGTTACCACTCAAATACTTTTTTTACTTCTCCGGTGGTCCTTTCCTCTCCGTAGGTACGGGAAGGTATCCTGCAGCCTTCCGGAGTGGAGGCCAGAATCAGAACTCTGTCGAGTCCGTCCGCGGAGTTGTTTTTTATGCTCAGGATACCGTTGGTTATTGTAAGCGGTCCGCTGAGAAGCTCTGTTCTTCCGTCCGAAGGATTGAACCATCCTCCGTAGACTTCTCCATCCAAGAGACCGTTGAGATCGATGCGTTCTTCGGTACCGGAGGCAAAATAGACAGCCAGCCTGCGGCCTGACATGTCTGCCGCAGACTGCTCATGTGTGTCAAGCACATCCTCCTTTACAATCAGGGTTATTCCGGATCCGTTTTTTTCATTTCGCCGTAAAAGTTGACGATAATGGATGTGATCAGGGCGACCACGATAATACCGTAAATCCCGAGAATCACGCTGATGATACGCCCAAAAGCGGTGACAGGCGTAAAATCGCCGAACCCGATTGTTGTCACCACTGCGAAGCAGTACCAGAGGGCGTCAAAGATGCTGGTGAATGATTCATCAAAAAAAACGAGCGCATAGGAAAATGCCACCATTGTAAGCAGCATTCCCAGAATGATCTGAGATGCGTAGGTCTTTCGGATTATCTCCTTCAGAATACCGATCTTGATCTGTGAAAACGAGACTGCCAGGATGGATATAAGCGAAGAAAATGAGGCTATGGACACCACTATGATCATGGAAAACTCTGTCATTGCGGACAAAGAAAAAAACAGTATCATCAGGATGGCGATCCCATTGCCAAAATTGTTAAGCGGCTTGTGCAGGCGGATGATGGAGATGATGCGGTCAACCAGCAGGCGGCCCCAGAAAGCCAGGGAGATAATTGTGCAGGTGGTGCGGTTGTAGCCGAAAATCGGCATAATTACGGCACATGCTGCAAAGATAAAAGCGTAAGCCAGCTGTGAGATAAATATCAGCTTTGATTTCCTGCCCAGGCGAAAGGCACGGAACAGATGCATGACAGCCATGACCGCATACAGGGCGAGGATCCAGAGAGCGAACCCGGGATCCTCGGGAGTTTTTATCCACTTTTCCAATAAAGGGATAGTGAACGGAAAGATGAGGGTGGAGAACAGCATGTCGCCAATGAGGGGTATCTTCTCTTTATTTTTTTGCAGCAGTTGAAGCATGAAAAAAACCTCCTTCTGTAACCCTCAGCAGGAGATGCTTTGCCCTGTTCTGAACAGTTACATCATACCAATATATAGTGATGCCATATCCTGCATCTCATTCATATTTACTTTATCGACGGGGAGAATGCCGAGCAGCTGGTGGATTCCCTCAAGGTAGACAAATACAATCAAAATCACGCCGACCGCGGGAATGACCAGATTCAGCAAAGGGTTCTTCGGCTCCCTTGTGTAGGAGAACAGCAGCACAAATGGCGCCAGAAAAATCAGAGGAATGGAATTGCCGAAGCCTACGGCTTCCGCAACATGTATCCCCATTTCAATCGAAGCCGCGAGCACCTCGTCATCCAACCCGTCTGCTGAAGAAGAGTCAGCGGCTGTATTTTCCTGCGGCGCAGGAGATCCATCTGCGGGTACTGTATCCACAGTCCCTTCCTGCGCAGCCGCGGATATTTCGGAACCGGCTGCGGATTCCGCCACTGCAACGGAACCGGCTGCGGATTCCGCCACTGCAACGGAACCGGCTGCGGATTCCGCCAC
>CAMOXX010000022.1 GCA_946629475.1 uncultured Blautia sp.
GGAAGGAGAGTGAAGATATATGCAATCTGAAAAGATAACAGCTGCAAATAAAAAAAGAATGGATGATGGAATCAAAGCATTTGCAAAGCTTAGGGAAGAGTGCCGGGAGCCAATGAAGGTCAATGAGGCGCTTTTGCTCAAAATCATCCGTGACAACGAAGATACGGAATATGGGAAAAAGTACGATTTTAAGAATATTCACAGCATAAAAGAATTTCAGGCAAAGGTTCCTGTGACAAAATATTCAGATTATGCTGATTATGTGAAGCGGATGACGGATCAGGATGAGAAGAACCTGATCACCTCATACCCGGTCAGCCACTTTAACGGTTCCTCCGGGACCACCGGTGATGTAAAATATATCCCCATGCCGGATGTTATGGTTGCAGTCTACCTGCAGTGCATCACGAAATGCACCCTGGGAGTTCTGACGGATGCCGTCGGGGACAGCTGGATCAATGGACGCTGCATCCGTCTGGTGGAGTGCCCTGCGGAGACGACATATCTTTCGTGCGGTGCGACCTTCGGCGCAATCTCCAGCAAAATGACACGCCACTTCCGCCCGAATATCGAGTCTCTGTTTACGTCTCCCGATGAGGCGATTTTCCCGGAAACCGGAACAAATACCAGGTATCTTCACGCCAGGTTCGCGCTGATGGATCCGGATGCCACCGGTTTTCAGGCTGCCTACCTCAGCTACCTGGTAATCATGCTCAGATACATTGAGAATAACTGGGAGCTGCTGGTAAATGATATTGAAACGGGAACCATTGACCAGTCCATAGAGATGCCTCCTGAGGTCCTTGAAAAACTGAAGTCGAAATTGTCTCCGATGCCGGAGAGGGCGAAACAGCTCCGGGAGATCTTTGCAAAAGGATTTGATGAACCTTTTGTGCCGAAGGTCTGGAAGAACATGAAATACGTAATGGGAATCGGCACCGGAGGCTTTAAGGCCTACGCGGATCTGCTGCAGAGCCATTATACCGGCAATGATATCGTCTATGTGAAGATCGGTATTGCAGCTTCCGAGGGATGCTTTACCACCACATACAGGGTGAACTCGGAGGATACCGTTCTCGTGCCGGATTCCTGCTTCTTTGAATTCCTGCCGCTCGATGCCGAAGATGATTTTTCAAAGATCGTCACGCTCGATGGCCTCGAGGAAGGAAAAGAGTATGAAGTGATCATTACAAATATGGGAGGCTTTTACCGGTACAGAATGCGCGATGCGGTCCGCGTAGTGTCGAAATTCGAGAATACGCCGACACTGGAATTCCTCTACAGGATCGACCAGACAATCAACTTTATGGGGGAAAAGACCACCGAGGCTTCTCTCAGGAATGCAGCGAACAACACAGCAGAGGCACTCGGCTTTGAACTCGTTGATTTCAGCGTTTATGCTGACATCAAAGCCGAGCCGCCGAGGTATCAGTATTTCCTCGAAATCGGGAGAAATCCGTCTGAGGTAACCGCAAATGTTATCCGGTTGACTCTTGAAAAAGAGTTTTTAAAGTCATGCCCGGCGATGAAGGATCTGATTACCAGAGGAGTGTGCCAGGAGCTGAAGGTCAATTTCCTGCAGAAGGAGTCTTACGCTTTGTGGAGGGATCTTGCAATTTTCCGCGGGGCATCGGCCAATCAGCTGAAGCCGGTGCACATCATCAGAACGGAAAGCCAGAGGAAATTCTTCTTTGGAATGACAGAATACAGCTCGGAAGCCATGCGGTAAGGATCACTGCAGAGGGGAGGACGTGTTATGGATTACAAAGTATCTGTTATCGTGCCGATGTATAAGGCTGTAAGATTCATCAAACCGGCGGTCGAAGGACTGCTGGCCCAGACACTGAAAGAGCTTGAGGTTATCATTGTGGATGACTGTTCGCCGGATGACAGCCTGGAAAAATGCCGGGAGCTGTATGGAAATCATGAACGCGTGCAGATCCTTGCGCAGCCCCGGAACATGGGCCCGGGCGAAGCGCGGAATACAGGAATAAAAGCGGCCAGAGGCGAATATATCGCTTTTGTGGATATTGATGACGCTGTGCTGAAAAACGCTTTTGAGGAGATGTATAACCTTGCAAAGGAGAAATCCGATGCGGATGTAATACACAGCACCGGGATGATCCTTGCTCTGGACAAGAGCGACCCCGACAGCCTCTACGATGTGGATGAGAAGGACTGGTTTCCCATCACCAGTGACAGGTATGAAGTCCCGAAGGAAGTGACCGTTCTCCCTGACGATATCGGCGGGCGGTACAATAAATGGAGGAACCATGGCCTTCACTGGATGGTGGGCACCAAGCTTTTCAGAACACGGTTTCTGAGAGAAAATGACATCAGCTTCGGCAAAATCAGACTGTCCGAGGACATGGCCTTCTGCTTTACCGCGCTCTTCCTTGCAAAGACCTATGTGATTACCCCGAAGAGATATTACCTTTATCGGATCAGCAACGAGTCGATCTCCAGAAGAGGCTATACAACCCAGTTCTTCAGGACGGCGCTTTACGCCCTGTTTAATGTATGCCCTCTGGCAAGAGAGACCATGGACAGGGTTGCTTATTTTAAAAATCATCCGGAAAGTGAAAAAGGTGTCCTGGATTTCATGATTGAGATCCTTGAACAGGAATTCGTGATTCCCGTATACCAGAGCCTCGGTGAGGATGCGATCCTGGAGGACGGTGTGTTTACGAATCTTATGAAGGAACAGTTTGGCGAAAACGCGGATTACGTGACTTATTCCTTCTTTGAACAGCACAGGAAATATCCGCCGACCACCAGTTCCACAAAACTGCTGACCGTTGAAAACATGATAAAATACAGAGCAAAGGTCGAAGCGGCCGCAAAAGAAGGAAAGGCTTAAGATACAGGTACATCTTTATGAAACTGATATTGCGGTATATGAACAAAAAGGACAAAATCATATCGGCAGTCATAATGATCTTTGTGATTGTTCAGGTGATACTGGAAACAAAAATACCTGTGATCATGGGCGTAATATCGGGCCTTCTGCAGCAGGGAAACATGACTGCAGGTGCAGTCCGCTCAAAGGGCATCGAGATGGTTTTGTACGCCCTGATTGCCTTTGCAGCGGCCAGTATCGTGTGCTGGCTGATCATAGATGTCACATCCCGCGTGTCCAATTCCATGCGGATCTCCGTATTCGGAAAACTGCTGGACTTTTCCCTCTTTGAGGTTTCGTCGTTTGGCACAGGGACCCTGATTTCCAGATGCAATGATGATATTTATTCTGTTCAGTCATTTATGACACAGAGTCTGCAGTCGCTGATCAAAGCGCCGATTCTGCTGATTATTGTGTTCCTCAGACTGTCTTCCACAGAGGGACTGTGGATCGCGATGTCCGCCGCGGCGGTTGCGCTTATGGCGGTTCTCGTATTCCTGATGTTTGTGAAGATCGCGCCTCTTGTCCGCAGACAAAGCATAGCAAGAGACATGATGATCGGCGCGGCGCACGAGCATATTTACGGCATTCGCCACATCCACTGCGGCAACCGTTTTTCCTCCCAGGAGGAGAGCTACGACAGGATCAACGGGGAGGTCGTCCGCTATGGGATTAAATCAAAAACGATCCTGGGTTTTTTCTCCCCGACCACTTCAATGCTGATTTATATTCTGACTCTGGCGATATACATTTCCGGAGCGTTTCTGATGCAGAAGCAGGGGATGACAGAGCAGGCTGCGGCTTTTTCATCCATGGTCTCCTTTGTTTCCTATATTACTTTTCTGTTTACGGCACTGATCAATATCGTGCTGGTGCTGCTCAATGTTCCGCTGCTTACCAATGCCCAGGGACGTATTCTGGAGATTCTCAATCAGGAAAACAGCATACCGGACGGAGATTTCAGCGGGCCGGTTCCGGAGCATGGAACAGTCGAGTTCAGGCAGGTTTCTTTTGCCTATCCCGAGGCGAAGGCCAGTGCTGTTTCTGACCTGACCTTTAAGATAAACGCCGGCCAGACCGTTGCGATCATCGGCGGTACAGGCGCCGGAAAGACCACGGTTCTGAACCTGATACTCAGGCTCTATGAAGCGGATAAGGGAGAGATTCTGGTGGATGGCGTGAAGGTAAAAGACTTCCGGCTCAAAGCACTCAGGGATCTCATCGGATATGTTCCTCAGGAAAACTACCTGTTTTCCGGAACGATCGCGCAAAATATCGGATACGGGGAGAACGGCAGGTTCAGGGCTACGCTGGAGGAGATTCAGAAAGCGGCAGTCACAGGCCAGGCGGACTCTTTTATACGGCAGAAAGAGGAAGGCTACAATGCAGGCGTTCAGCCCGGAGGGACGAATTTTTCCGGAGGACAGAGGCAGAGACTTACGATTTCGCGCGCCATATGCCGGGATCCTGAGATCTATATTTTTGACGATTCCTTTTCGGCGCTCGATTTTGAGACCGATGCGAAGCTCAGGAGAGCATTGAAAAAGACAACCGAAGGCGCTACGGTAATCATAGTGGGGCAGCGAATATCGAGTGTCCGTGATGCGGATTCCATACTGGTAATGGATAAAGGCCGGATTGTGGACCAGGGAACTCATGAGGAGCTGCTGATGAGATGCAGTGTATATCAGGAGATTGCGGCGTCACAGAATCCGGAGGAGAAGGCAGTATGAAGGGACAGGGGCTTTATGTTATAAAAAGAATGAAAGTGTTTTTGCGTCCCTATGCTTTCAGGCTGCTGGCAGTAATGCTGATCGGCGCCTGCGGCTCTTTCTGCAATATCATGATTCCGGGCCAGATCGAAAAAATCTCAGGGATCATACAGAGCCAGATCGGGAATGAAATCAGCCTCTCTTCTGTGACAAAGGCCGGGGCTGTCTGCGCAGCTATCATCCTGGCAATGTTTCTGTGCAATTATTCTTACAACAGAGGCATGGAAGTATATGCTCAGAAGATCGGCGGAGATATCAGGGCCGCGCTGAACCGAAAAATCAACAGGATTTCGCTGATGAACCTCGATCAGATGAGGGCCGGCGACCTGATCGCGAATATGACCTCCGATGTTGACAGTGTCAGCATTGCGATATCACAGTCCATAGGGCCGCTTCTGACAAATACGATCGTGCTCGTCGGGACCGTTGTTGTGATGCTTTTGAAGAGTGTCCCCCTGGCGGCCTGTGTGATTGTATCGACGGTTTCGGGCGTGCTGATCTGCATGGTGATCTCTTCAAAAATGATCCCGAGGCGGAATGAGCTGCGTAACGAACTGTCCAATATCAACGGGATGGTGGATGAGACTCTGAAGGGATTCCTGGTGATCCGCGCCTATAATTCCGAGGAGGATGTTCTCAAGGAATTCACAGATGCAAACATGCGTTATACCAGGAACATGAAAAAGACCCAGTTTGCTTCCGATGAGCTCACACCCCTGATGGCCATGCTGAACAACATTACCTATGTTGCTGTCTGCATCGTCGGAACATGGCTGATCGTGAGCGGCAGCAATACAGTGACGATAGGCGTGATCGTGGCATTCCTGCTCTATGCCAGAATGCTTTCCACACCTCTCAACTTTTTTGCGGCAATCCTGAGCATGCTGGCATTTACTATGGTGAACTGCCGAAAAATCCTGTATGTACTGGATATGCCGGAAAACGTTGATGAGGGGAAAAAGGAGATCTCCGGCGTGAAGGGAGCTGTATCGTTTCGGGATGTCCGGTTCGGCTATACCCCGGACAAAGAGGTTATCCACGGGTTTAACGCTGAGATCAGACCCGGAATGAAGGTGGCGATCGTCGGGCATACCGGTGCGGGAAAGACGACGCTGGTCAATCTTCTGATGCGGTTTTATGAGACGAACAGCGGCAGGATCCTTATAGACGGAACAGATATTAAGGAAATTCCGCGAAAACGGCTGCATGAGGTCCTGGGAATGGTCATGCAGGAGACTTTTCTCTTCCACGCAAGTATCCGGGACAATATTCTGTATTATGCACCTGACGCATCGGAAGAGGAGCTTATGGATGTGATTGACAAGTGCAGCCTATCACACTTTATCCGGACACTGCCGGAAGGGCTGGATACGGTGCTGTCAGAAAAGATGGCGGTATCCTCCGGACAGAAGCAGCTGATCTCCATAGCCAGAACCATGATACAGAACCCGTCCATACTGATACTGGATGAGGCGACATCCTCCGTGGACACCCGCACCGAGATGCTGATACAGAGGGCGCTCGATGAGCTGTCGAAGGATCATACAAGCTTTGTTATTGCGCACAGGCTTTCGACAATCCGGAACGCAGATGCCATATTTGTCATGCAGGACGGCGATATTGCCGAGATAGGCACGCATGAAGAGCTGCTTGAAAAGAACGGGATCTATTCCAGGCTGTACAGGAGCCAGTTTGAAAACGCAGGATAAGATAAGCATCACTTCATGGATGAGCCGTGGGAAAGGAACGCATAAATCCTATGTATTTTCTTGATGAATTTGAAAAACAGGCAGCAGTAAACGGTGATTCGGCTGCTCTCACAGATCATGACGGGAAGAGAAGCTGTACATACGGGCAGCTGGACAGCCTTTCTGACATGATCGCCGGCAGGCTGACAGCCCGGGGAATAAAGCCGGGCAGCAGCGTGATCATCATTCTTCCCAGAACGATTGAGTATATTGCCTGCGAGATCGCGCTTTTAAAAATCGGGGCTGTGGTTGTACCGCTTATTCCCGAATACCCGCAGGACCGGGTCGACTTCATCGAAAAAGACAGCAGCGCGGTATTCATTATAAGAGAAAGCTTTTTTGACGGAACAGAGCCTTCTTCGGGTGAAGCCGCAAAGCCCTCTGAAATCAGTGATGATGAGCGGGGAATGATCATATACACTTCCGGGTCGACAGGAAGGCCGAAAGGAGTCGTATACACAAGGAGTAATATAGATGCGCAGATCATCAGAACTACAGAAAGAGTAAGGGATATTTCGCCTCTTGTTTTTGCCGCATCCGCGACTATGTCATTCTGCGTTACGGTCACAGAGTATCTGAGAACTCTTGCTGTGGGAGGACATGTACATATTATATCGAGTGAAGTACGTTCTGACGCGCGCAGGCTTTCGGACTACTATAAAGAAAACCGGATTACTGCAGGCTTTATCAGCCCCAGAATACTGAAAGGCTTTTCGTGCAAAAGTGAATGCCTGAAGAAAGTTATTACTGCCAGTGAAAAAGTGGTAAACATTTATTCACCGGATTTTGAGATAGTCAATGCCTATGGGCAGAGTGAAACGGTCGGAACCATTACAGGGTTTACGATCGATAAGTTTTATGACAATACACCTATCGGGAAACCGCTGCAGGGAATTGAGATGATTGTCGTCAATCAGGATGGGGAAGAAGTTCCGGATGGCCAGGAGGGAGAGATCTGTATAATCGGGAATCTGCCCTGCGAGTATAATAATCTCAGAGAAGAGACAGAAAGGGTCTTTATAAAACTTCCCGACGGAAGGATTTTTATTCACTCGGGAGATATAGGCAAAAAGCTTCCTGACGGCAATGTTCAGTACCTGAACAGAAATGACTGGATGATAAAGATTCACGGGCAGAGGGTCGAGCCGGGCGAAATAGAGTCTGTGATGAACACAGTGGACGGTATTACAGGCTCTGTTGTAAAGGCATTTGAAAATGAAGACGGCACGATGCTTTTGTGTGGCTTTTATACAGGTGACAAATCTGTAGAGCGGGAGCAGATCGTACAAAAACTGAAGGCTGCCCTCCCGGCCTATATGATTCCCGGAGTGTTTGTGAGGATGGACGCGTTTCCTGTCAATGCCAATGGCAAGACGGACAGAAAATCGATAGAAAGACCGGATTTAAGCATGCTGACCAGTGAATATGAGGAGCCGGTCGGCGAAACGGAAGAAGCTCTCTGCAACGCAATGCAGGAGATACTGAATATTAAAAAGATCGGACGCTATGACAATTTCTTTGAACTTGGCGGGAACTCACTGAATGCTGTCGCGCTTTGTTCCGTATGCGGCATAGAAGGAATCGCGCCTCAGATTGTGATGATCGGACAGACTCCCGAAAAGATTGCCAGGCTGATATCGGAAAAGAACTTTTATCCGAAGCCGCAGCTTATGGTTTCGGACGAACTTAAGAAGGTCTATCCTCTTTCTATTTCTCAAAAGTACCAGTATGAAGTATGCAGAAGAAAGGGTAAGACAATCGACTGCATTGATGCGGTATATTTTTTCAGGCTCGACGAGGATATTGATATTGCGAAGCTGAAAAAATCGGTTGAAGACGTCATTAATGCGCATGTGATCTACAGGAGCCATATAGATATAGACAACGGACAGCTGCTGACCGATCAGACTGCTTACAAAGTTGAAGACCTCTGCCTGAAAGAGAGTGAGTTTGAAAACTGGAGAAAGAGTAAATATACCCGTGTCCGCAATCTGAAGACAGATCCTCTGTTTGAAGCAAAAATGCTGCATATCGACAATGGCAGTACTTACCTGTTTATGTGCCTGTGCCATCTTGCCTATGACGGGAAATCACTGAAGAATGTGTTTGAGGAAATATCCTCCAGATACATTGAAACGCCGGTTGAGGCCGAGCAGGCATCCGTTTTTGACCTCATTGATCAGGAATGCCGAATCAGAGAGGACAAAGGGCTTATAGAAAAAGCTCAGCAGGTATTTGCTTCTAACTATGAAGGCCTGAAGGATCCGGCGCTGTTTGATACGGAAAAGACGTACGCGACAGGAGTTTCTCTGAGGATACTGGAAGAGGAAAGCAGGACTGAAATTGATGATTTTCTGAAGAACCATGGTATTTCGATCCTGACACTGTTTCAGGCGGCAGCGGAAATCACCATAAAAGAGATGTTTAAGGCAGATGATTTTTGTTATATGAATGTTCATGACGGAAGATCCCATCAGCTTTTAGATGCATCCCACGGTGTTTTCGCCAGATCAGTTTTTATGCGGTCCGGAGCAGGCAGGTATGACAGTACTGCGGAGTATTTCAGAAGGATAGAAGAGCAGTATCAGAGGCTTGTCTATTATGATGTTCTTGATACTTTTGAAACGGTCGCGAAACACCCGGGAATAATGTCAGGAATAACATTTAATTTCAGGGATATGCAGGGAATCATGCTGAGGCTCGGAAAAAAGATGCTGCTTTCTGATTTCCTTGACGAGATCAACACAGTTTACAAACCTTTTACGGACTTTGATTTTATTGTTAACAGACTGCCGAAGGGTTATGGATACCTTGTTACTGTTGCGTCAGCAAAGGTGTCCGGGGACTTTGCAGAAGACTTCATTAAGTGCTTTGCCGGGACGATTCTCGGCATATTACATGGCAAAAATGCAGAGGGAGGAAACCGCGGTGAAGAATGACACTTTTCTTCAACTGTTCAAAAAGCAGGTAGAAAAACAGGGCAGTAAGACTGCGATTATTGATTCGGAACGGGGACAGCTGTCTTATATTGAACTGGACGAATATTCGAGCCGGATTGCGGAGAAAATGCGTCTTTCCGGATTAAAACGAAACGACACGGCTGCGCTTGTCATGCCGAACGGAATGGATACGGTGGCGGCTATGCTGGGCGCCGTCAAGGTTGGGGCCGCCTTTGCATTCCTGAACAGTGACTATCCGAAGGACCGTCTGGAATACATCTACAGGGACTGCTCCGCCGGGCTCATTGTGACACCTGACTTCTTTGCAGACATCAACAGCTTCGGCCCGATCGGGGAAGAAGCCGCCGTTTCGGGGGATGATACAGCCATGCTGCTGTATACCTCCGGTTCTACCGGAAATCCCAAGGGTGTGATTATCAATCACAGGGAACTGGCTGCCAGTATTCATGAGGTGGTCACAGAAGATGATGTCTTTGGGCTTGGAGCTCCGTTTTTCTTTATTGTGGGCAGCAAAAGTGTGTTTAACGGACTTTCCCGGGGCTGTACAAACGTGGTGATTCCAAAGGCGGATATGCGTGACCCGGTTCTTCTCGCGGATTTTATGGAAAAGTATCACATCACTGCTTCCTATATCAGCCCGAAGGTCCTGAGGTTTTTCAAGCCGGCCGGCGATACATTAAAAAAGGTATTTGTGGGCGGAGAACGGCTGAGCGGTGTATGGACCGATCAATATGAGATTTACAATATATTCGGCATGTCAGAGCTCATCGGAGGCGCGCTTCATTTTAAGGTAGACCGTGCCTATGAAAACACGCCGCTCGGAAAGCCGATGAGGGACGAGGGCGTATACCTTCTGGATGAAAACGGAATGGAGGCGGATGAGGGCGAAATCTGTATAACTGCGCATCTTGCCAGTGGTTATCTGAATCTTCCGGAGGAGAGTGCCGCTGCTTTTGTACCCAATCCTTTTAAGGACAGGGATGGCTTTGACAGGATGCTTAAAACGGGGGATCTGGGCCGAAGGCTCCCGGATGGGAATATCATCTACTTAAACCGCAAGGACTGGATGCTGAAAATCAACGGCCAGCGTGTGGAGCCGGGAGAGATTGAGGCAAAGATCAGGGAGATACCGGGCGTTACGGACACCGCGGTAAAGGATTTTACAGATACCACCGGACAGACCTTCCTTGTGGCTTACTACGTCGCCGGCAGTGAAATCGATGAATCCGTGATCAGGGAGGCTTTAAAGAAAAAACTCCCGGATTATATGATCCCGGCGTTTTATGTCGGACTCGACAGGATGCCGCTGAACGCGAATGGAAAGCTTGACAGAGGAGCGTTAAAGAATCCGGATATCGGAGCGAAACGGACGGCTTACAGGGCACCTGAAAATGAGCTGCAGGAGAAGATCGTCAGGGCTTATGAGAAGGTGCTGGTTCTTTCTGAGATCGGTATTGACGATGACTTTTTCTCCCTCGGAGGAGATTCGATCAAGGTAATGATGCTGCAGCAGGTCCTGAAGGACATGGGAATCACGGTTGCCGCGAGCGATGTCTTTGAGGCGCATACTCCGGAAAGGCTTTCGGCGGCAACAGGCCGTCAGTCCGCCCTGGCAGGCTATAAAGGACATGAGGCGGATTCCTATCCGCTGACCCACGCCCAGATGAGCATTTTCGTGGACAGCCAGATGCCGGGGAAGGAGACAGCTTACAATAACACTATAGGCCTGTTTCTGCCAAAGGAAACAGACAGGGAACGCCTTGCGGATGCTGCCCGGACCGTGCTGAATCATTACCCCGTTTTCCTTTCGGCTGCACAGATTGTGAACGACACACCGTGCCTTGTCCCTGTTAAAGATAAGAGGATTGAGGTGACACAGACTGTGACGGATGAGACGGACCGGAATGTCCTGGCACAGAGTGTCAATACTCCGTTTTCGCTCAAGACAGGACCGCTCTGCCGCGCCTCAATATTCACGAATCCTGAAGGACTGCTTTTGATTTGCACAGCGCACCATCTGGTGAGCGACGGTACCTCTATGTCCATCGTAATGAGGAACATTGCCGCGGTTTATAACGGCAATGAGATGGCAGAGGAGGATATGAGCAATTATACGCTTGCGCTCTATGAAGCGGAGCACAAAGATGAGATGAAAAGCGACGAGGAGATCTGCCGCCGGATGCTGGACTCCGTAGACGGCAATACGTCGCTGTATTCTGATGAGGACAGTACTCTAAAGGATTTTGCCGGTGCATTGGGAGTGCATCATACAACGCTGTTTGCGCATAAAAGGGAGCTTGCCGGAACACTGCTGCCGGCCCTGAAGGAAAACGGCGTCACGGAATCCAGCCTGTTCATGACAGCCTACGCTTATATGCTCGGGCTGCTGAGCGGCGCAAAGGACGTTATGTTTTTTGCGGGGGAAAACGGCCGTCATGACCCGATGCTTATGAACACGGTAGGCATGCTGGTACACAATATACCTGTCTGTGTGAACCTCGATGAGAAAAAGAACGGCATGGCATTTACGAGAGAGGTGCAGGAGCTCTTCCACGAGCTGGTGAGCCACGACAATGTGGATTACGCCGCACTGCTGGGTGAATACTCAATCAGGCCTGACTATTTCTTTGTATATCAGGGAGAAATGTTTGCCGATGTTTCCATGGATGGACGCAACATTCCCATGGAATTCTATACTCCCCGCGATGCCATGACTTCGCTGACACTGAACATAATCAAACAGCCGGATGGTGATTATGCATTTTCCTTCGAATATGCCGCAGATAAATTCAGGGCCGATACGGTCCGGCGCATGGCTGACCTTTATATGCAGATCGTGGACGGACTGTGCCGGGGAGACAGGCTTTCGGATATCCGTCTTACTACGGATGCGAATATTCTGGAGATGGACAGGCTCAATGACACGCACGCGGATTATCCTGTCACGGATATCGTCTCCATGTTCAGGGAGGCAGCAGAGAAATATCCTGACCATGAGGCGGTCATCTTTGACGGCAAGGTCTTAACATACCGGGAACTGGATGAAGTTTCGGAGCGTATCGCCGGGTATCTTATAAACCGGGGCATAGGCAGAGGAAGCGTGGTATCCATACTGATTCCCCGCTGTGAATACATGCCGGTCACCGCGCTCGGCGTGTCAAAAACCGGCGCGGCCTACCAGCCGCTGGATCCGGGCTACCCCACAGAACGCCTGACTCTGATGATGGAGGATGCAAAATGCAGCCTGCTGATCGCTGATGAGGACCTGCTTGAAAAGGTTCCGGAATACAAGGGCGAGGTACTGCTGACGAAGGACATTCCGGCACTTCCGGCATGCGGGAAGGTAAAAGAAGGCCCGGCTCCTGAGGATCTCTTCATCCTGCTTTACACCTCCGGCTCCACCGGTGTGCCCAAGGGCGTTATGCTTGAACACCGGAATCTGGCCAATTTTGTAAGGTGGTACCAGGATTTTTATGGATTTGACGATACCTGCCGCATGGCCGCATATGCCAGCTTTGGATTTGATGCCTGCATGATGGACATGTATGTCCCGCTGACTGCAGGGGGCCTGGTGTTTATTGTGGAAGAGGACACACGGCTGGATTTAAAAGCAATTGAGGACCAGTTTAAAAAGTATGGAATCACGCATTCCTTTATGACCACACAGGTGGGACGGCAGTTCTATTCCGTTGCCAATGTACCTTCACTGCGCTACCTTTCGACAGGCGGCGAGAAGCTGGCGGGTATTGAACTGAGACCGGAGATCGGGACGAAGCTCTGCAATGCCTATGGGCCTACGGAATGCACCGTGTTTTCCACCCTTGCTCCCCTGGATCATAATTATGAGAGAATTCCGATCGGGAAGCCTCTGACGAATTACAGATGCTATGTGGCAGACCGGAATATGCGCAGGCTGCCGCCGATGGTTCCGGGTGAACTGCTGATCTGCGGACGCGGCGTTTCACGAGGCTACCTGAACCGGCCGGAGCAGACCGAAAAATCATTTGCGAAAAATCCTTTCTCAAATGATCCGGAATACGGCCGCATTTACCATACGGGGGATGTCGTACGGCTGCTCCCTGACGGCAATTATGAGTTTATCGGCAGAAATGACAGCCAGGTAAAGGTAAGAGGCTTCCGCATTGAACTGACAGAGATCGAAGCGGTAATCCGTGAATATCCCGGCATCAGTGATGTTACGGTTCAGGCCTTTGATGTTGAGGGCGGGGGAGGAAAATTCGTTGCCGCATATGTCGTTTCGGACAATGAGATCGACGTAAATGCACTGAATGACTTTATCGGCCAGCGCAAACCTTATTATATGATACCTGCGGTGACAATGCAGATTGACCGTATACCCCTCAACCAGAATCAGAAGGTGAATAAGAAGGAGCTGCCCAGGCCTGTCCGCAAGGCTCTGGAGATCGTACCTCCGGCAAATGATCTGGAACGTTCTCTTTTCGACATCTGCAAAAAGATTGTGAATTATGAGGAATTCGGTGTTACAGTCCCGTTTGAGGAAATAGGATTCACATCCCTGTCATACATCGAGCTGGCGTCCAAGGTGCTCAATACATTAAATGTGGAGCTGAAGCTGTCGGAACTGATGGCGGGAGGCATCACAATACGCTCTCTCGCAGAGCAGATCAGCAAAGCGGATGTGGTGACAAAGAATGTCAGGGAGCATAAAGAACGTTATCCGCTTGCCCCGCAGCAGTATTCCCTCATGGTTCCGAGCATTACCGCTGACATGTACAGAGAGTTCATTTTCACAGATGAATGGCAGGATGAACTGGCCATAAGAAAGGTTTTTGTCAAGCTTATTAACTGCTTTCCGTATCTGTACACGACATTCCGGGAGGAAGACGGTGACTGGTATCAGATACCTTACAGCGGTGAGATGATAACCGAGAGTGATATTCCTCTCATTGACAGAGACCCGTCAGAGAGCGACATTGATGAATTCTGCATGCCCTATGATATTTCGAAGGCTGACAGGCTTTTTGATGTCAGGATTTTCAAAGGCAGTAAAGTGACTGCGCTGCTGCACGTACATCATGTACTGATGGACCACGTATTTGTCGAGAAGTTCGTTTCTTATATCAGTGAGGCTCTGAGAGATCCATCTTTTGCTCCTTCAGAACAGGTGGATTACTATGAGTATGCGGCTGAGAATGCGGTTGAAAAAGCGCCGAAGGAGGGCAGGGAACCTCATAAGGTGGAAACCACGGAAATGGTAACGGGAGGTCTTGACTATAAGAGGATGAAGCCGGTGATGGATAAGTATAAGCTTCAGCCGGCGGAGTATATCTTCGGCCTGCTCAGTCAGGCATACCTTGATGTTCTTGGCCTTGATGAGGCTGTGATCCGGAATGTGTTTGGAGGCCGCAACGATGCGAGATACTTTGATACAGCCGGCTACTTCCCGATAGGCATTCCCGTAAAAGTCAGGAAAGATAAGGATGTATTCTCGCATGTGAAGCAGGATATCGTCGGATCTCTTGCCAGAAGTACACCGAAGGATGATTATGTATATAATGCAATCGTAAATCATGATTACGAATGGCCTTTTATTACCTTCAACTGCATGGAATATATTTCCCAGACGAAGGATTTTGAACTGATATCCCTTCAGAGCAAAAAACCTGCAGTTTCGGAAGAATCAAAGCTCCTGACTGCCCATATCAGCTTTTTGTGCTTTGTATATCCGGAGAAGGGCGCCGTGATCAATATTATATATGATCCTTCTACAATTGACAGAGAAAAGGCAAAAGCTGTCCTTGACAGGGCTGCAGAGCTTTCAAAGTTATGATGACTGCTGGTACAGATACCGATTGCTGAGAGGATAAGAGACATGAAGAAATATGAAATATCTGTAATAATTCCGGTTCATAACACGGATTTAAAACTGTTTTCAAACTGTATCGCTTCTCTGAAAGAGCAGGAAATCGGCTTTGAGAATATTGAAGTGGTTGCTGTATTCCACAACTGCAATAAGGAAACTGTCGAAGGAGGAAGGGAGGTGCTTCCTTCCTCCGGCAATGTCATTTTCGCAGAGCTCAACAATGAAAGCCACTCTCCTTCAAGCCCGAGAAATTACGGAATAGAGATTGCGACAGGGGAGTATCTTACCTTTTTGGATTCCGATGATATGCTGACTCCTGAGTGCCTCAGGCTTGCTTTGGAGTACAGTAAAAAGTCAAAGGCTGACATGTGTCATTTCAGGAAAAAAATCATACTGGAGAAAGAAGGCAATATTACCTTTAATGAACTCGTATTATGGGATCAGACACAGGAAATGATCGTGCGGAGCCGCGAAACGCTGGACCAGAGAATGTACTTTGCAGGCGCATGGGGAATGTCGACGGGGAAATTAATCAGAAGACAGATCCTCGTTGATAACAATTTAAGATTTGATGAAACCATACGGTTTGCAGAGGACTATCACTTTATGCTCAGCATCTTTGGCAACATGGAGACAATATGCCTTGCGCCTCAGCTGATCGGATATATCTATTACGTAAACGGACAGTCGCTCGTACAGACCACTAAGATTTCGGAGGCGCTTCTGCTTGAATATGTTGCCGGCTTTCAGAAGGTTTTTGACAAAGGGATTGAGAATCATATCTGGATGAATGACACCATGGGAAGCGTAATGCTGATTATTCTTAACTGGATGCAGGCCTGCACGGATCTGTCGTTAGAGGGACGCAAAAAGATCCATGACCTGATGGAGCCGTATATCCGGAGCCTGGAGCCGGTGAAACCTTCAAAGCTTTACCCGGACGGTAAGTATTACAGGATGAATGCTTTCCTTACAAAGTACATCCTCCGCGAGGAGCCGAAGCTTGAAACCTTCATTGCAAGGGAAAATGAAGGAAAAGGCAGGACTTTCATTGACAGGCAGAAGGATGCTCTGGCAGAAATCATAAGAAACGGCATACAGTGTGATTATTCCAGGCACTATGGTTTCAGTGAGATCAATACGATCGAAGAATATGGAAGAAGGCTGCCTGTCGCAGATTACAGGATGTATGCCCCGATGATTCAGCTCACTGTTCAGATGGGGGAAAGAGGAATCTTTACAGATCATGAGATTATCGCCTATATTATTTCGGGCGAAGATCCTGATCTGAGAAGATTTCCGGTGACGCAAAAAGCGATCGTGCCGTATATTAATGCCCTGAGGAAGAGCATCGGTGCCGGAAAGACCCTTTTAACGTCCGAAGCCATGCCGTTTGAAGCCTCGAGACTGACGATGGATTATAAGTATACAAATTCTGTTTTCGGGGTATTATTAAAAGAATATATTCGTGAAGCGGAAGAATTCGGAAGCGGATATGCCTGCTTTACCACTCCGGAAGAATACCTTTTCCCGAAACAGGAGCAGGATATGAAGGTCAGGAGGCTTGTCTTTGCCCTAAGAGAACGGGATGTGGAAACTGTGTTCGCGCCTGATCCTGGTTCGCTCTGCAGCTGCTTTAGAGATCTTCAGGAAAACCGGGAAAATGTCTGCGGACAGATTGAGGCTTATGACAAGAAAAGGGCAGATGAGCTCCGGGCACTTTTTGCGGGTGAGAAAATCCCGTCGATTGCAGAAATATGGCCTTCGATAAAGAAGGTTGTCTGCTGGAATATTGCAGACGACAGGGACATAGATGATATTAAGCCCTGGCTTTCCGGTGTACCCTTTGTACGAGGATGTTATGCTGATGAATTTGCTCTCTATGGAAAGTACTGCGGCGGCAGCGGTGAAATTGAACTGGAAGCGGATAATGTATTCTATGAATTTATACCTCTCGGAGATGATCCCGAAAAAGCAGCCTGTACCGCACAGGGTATTGCTGAGCAGGAAGAATATAAGCTTATTGTGAGCAATCTGTGCGGCCTTTACCGTTATGATACAGGATTATCTGTAAAGTGCGTAAGCGCAGACGGAGAAAGAGTGGTTGTTCGAGTTTTTGACAGGAGGAAGACACAATGAAGGTAGTAGTGTACGGTACAAACTCATCGATAGGGTTTATAAGATACATAAATGATTTTTCTTCGATTCCGACAATGAACGAACAGTGGCAGCAGATACGCAGACACTTTGAAAACTACGAATTTACCATTGTCGCCACAAGAGGTGCAGCATCACATCTGGTTGATTATGATGAGAACAAAATGGAGAAAGCCCCGGACGGGGTTAAGCTGATTATTCTTCCGCCCTCAGCAGAAGCCGATACTTATGTCGAGGCTATTCGAAAAGAAGCGCCTTCTATCGCGATCGCTGCCTCCTACTTTGGAGGCGCGCTGGACTGGGAGACATTAAAGGATGCCCTGATTGCCGAGGAGCTCAGAGCGGTGGGCATCCGGGCTGTAAGCAACTCCATGTTCGCGGCTGAAACGTTTTTCGACAAGTGGACGACGCACAGGGTGCTGACAGAAAAGGGATTCCCGGTGGCAAAGGCGACGCATATTCCTGCTGTATATCAGAAAATTGCGAAGGAGAATCCGGCTCTTTTCTCAAATGTTTATCTGGATCTGGCCTTCCACAGGATCCGCCAGATGGAGTTCCCTGTAATTATAAAGGCGTCCAGCACCTCCGGATCAAGCGGGATTTTTGTCGCAAAGGACTTTGAATCGGCCAAGGAGAACATACTCTCCCGTGAAGAGCTCGCGGATCTGATCATAGAGGAAATGCTCAAGGGAGAGCAGTTTGGAACAGAAATCCACGGAACAAAGGGGAATTATACCATTCTTCCCCCGTTCAAATGCACCGTTGACGAGCAGGGCGTACTGGATACCAGGCACAAGATAAAGTATGGCCCGATTACGGATGAAAAATACAGGATTGAGGAGCTTCGCTCAATGCTTCGCCGCCTTGCAGAAGAGATGGGCATTGAAGGATGCGCCCAGGTTGACCTTGCCTTTGACGGAGACAAGTGGAGCATCATTGAAGTCAACCCGAGGCTGTCCGGAATGACGGCCGCGTCGGCAGCACTGGAGAGCCGTTATGCGCTGGAGGTTGTTATCGAATCCTGCCTTGATAAGGGAATCAACTATGATGCACCGAAAATTATGGAAAAATGCATCGCTTTCGGAACACCTGTCCAGTCGCTGGATGAATTATATGAGATGAAAAATGAGCCGCATATTAAATATATGGAAAAAGGTTCGCCTGCCTTTGGAATGGCTGACACAAAGAATTACGCTGCAACGGTAATACTGGGAGGGTTTGCTACGTTTGAAGAGATGGCAGACGAGATGGAACGGCTGCATAAAAAGTATCCGAATGTAATCGGTGAAAGAGCGGTTGCCGATGCAAAAATGGCTGCTGAAAATCAATGAGGATCCGGAGGATTAAAAACATGAAGGTAGTAGTATACAGCACCGGGTCATCCGCCGGACAGCTGAAATGGGTTCATCAATATACGGAAATTCCGGCATTAAATGAACAGTGGAAACGTGTGCGCGATCATTTTCCGGAATATGAGTTTACCATCGTCGCCACAGAAGGGACGTCATCACATCTGGTCGATTATGATGAAAACAAAAAGGAGATTCCGCCTGAGGGGGTAAAACTCGTGCTGCTCCCCCGGTCAGCAGATACCGACACTTATGTGGAAGCGATCCGGGCGCAGGCACCCTCTGCAGCCATCGCTGCCTCCTTTTTTGGCGGAGAGGTGGACTGGGAAACGCTGAAGGATGCCCTGATCGCCCAGGAGCTTCGGAAGGTAGGAATCCGCGCGGTCTGCAATTCCATGTTTGCCGCGGAGACATTTTTTGACAAATGGACGACCCACAGGGTGATGAAGGAAAAGGGGTTTCCCGTGGCGCGCGCGACCCATATTCCGGCGGTCTATCAGAGAATCATGCGGCAGAATCCGGAACTCTATTCCAATGTGTATATGGATCTGGCATTCCACAGGATCCGCGATATGCATTTTCCGGTGATCGTAAAAGCGGCAGGGGCGTCAGGCTCGGCCGGTATTTTTGTGGCGGATGATTTTGAGAAGGCAAAGGAGAATATTCTCCAGCGCGAGGATGACTCGGACCTGATCATTGAGGAGATGATAGCCGGAGACCAGTTCGGAACAGAGATTCACGGGACAAAAGGAAATTATACGATCCTGCCTCCGTTTAAATGCAGGCTGAATGACGAGGGGGTCACGGATACCCTGCACTATGTGAAGTATGGTCCGATCCTGGATGAAAAATACAGAGTGGAGGAGCTCCGCTCCATGCTCAGGCGTCTGGCCGAAGAGATGGGGATTGAAGGGTGTGCCCAGGTGGATCTTGCGTTTGACGGGGAAAAATGGGTCATCATCGAAGTGAATCCGAGAATGTCCGGAATGACGGCCGCGAGCGCGGCGCTGGAGAGCCGGCATCCCCTTGAGGTAGTCATTGAATCCTGTCTGGAGAGCAGGATTAATTACGATGTGCCGGAAATTCTGGAAAAATGCATTTATTTCAGATCGTTGGTACGCTCGGAAGAGGAGCTGTACCAGATGAAAAAAGAAGTGCATGTAAAATATATGGCAAAGGCAATACCGGACCTGGGAAGGGATGACATAAAGATCATCGGTGCCACGATAGCTCTTGGAGGATTCGCGACCTTTACCGAGATGGCAGCCGAAGTAAAACGGCTTGCCGGAAAGTATCCCTCAGTGATCGATGACAAAATTGCTGCCTATGCCGATTACATTGCAAAGGAGCAGGAGGGACAGTCCTGACGCGAAGCGTCTCTGACCGCCCACATGCGGAATGCAAAGCATTCCGCATGTGAACAGTTACAACTATATTTCTATGAAGGAGTCTGAAATGAAAAAAAAAGTCGTGATGTTCTCTTCGAACTCAAAACGACGCTCCAGTAATTCCAACTGTCTTGTTTTTCCAAAATGGAGCGAGCTGTGGAACTCTCTTGCAGAGGAATACAGCGGCTGTGAGATCTGGCTTGTGGTTCAGCTTAACGGCAGGTACTTCCTCGACATCTATAATGGAAAGCTTATAGATCCGCCGGAGGCGGTTCATGTGGAAATCATGGATATGGAAGCCGGGCTTTCGGAATTCGTGGAAAAGATAACGGAGTTAAACCCTGATGTGGCGATTGCCATGCCCGGACCTGTGTCCGGCCTCGACTGGAACGGTCTGAGAGACGCATCCATTGCCGAAGAGCTGAGCCGCAGAGGAATCAGGACAATCTGCTATCCGCTGAAGACTGCCGAAATCTGCTTTGACAAATGGCTTACGCATCAGTTCCTTGAGGAGAACGGCTTCAACGTTGCAAAAGCGGTATATGTTCACAACGGTCTGTTCTTTGCCGGAAAAGACGATCCCCATTCGACCGGAAATGTGTATCGGGAAACAGTTCTCAATAAGATTAAAAACCTTCCGTTTCCTGTAATCATTAAAGGGACAACAGGTTCTGCCTCTGCAGGAATCGTTGTCGCCGGGTGCTATGAAGAGGCAGAGGAATTCCTGGTATCCGACAGGAATCAGGAGGACATGATCGTGGAGGAGATGCTCCACGGGCAGGAGTACGGTACGGAAATCCACGGCTGCAGGGGACGCTTCAATGTGCTTCCGCCGTTTATGAAGTTTACGACGGACAACGAGGATGTCATTGATCCGCTGGGTCTCACTACTCTGAAATTCGGCCCGATGACGGGCGAAAAATATCACGCGGATGAGCTGATCTCCGAGCTTACCAGAATGGCGGAGCTTATGGATCTCTGCGGAAACAATAATCTTGATCTTATGCTTTGCGGGGACAAGTGGTATATCATCGAGATCAATGCCCGCTGGTCGGGCCTTACGACCCTCACGGCATGCAGCGAGGACAGGAGCCCTTACGCGGTTTACCTGGATCAGTATGTGGGGGCAAAGAAGGACTACACGGATCTTAAAAACATCAGGATCGCCTGCAACTTTAAGATGTCGGGCGGCAGCGAGCAGATGCTGGAGAAACTCAGCAGGGAAGAGGGAGTGGACAGCGTGATCCACTATCAGATCATCAGGCCCGATGAGAGCAGCTACTATTTTAATGATGTGATCATCGGCGGATTTGATTCCTTTGAGGAGATGGCGGATACGCTCGACCGCCTCCAGAAGATTTTCCCGGAGGAGATATCCGCGGATGTGCCCGCTGCAATCCGGGCAAAGCTTCCGGAGCTGTAAAAACGGCTGCCAAAATCGTGTATTGACGGTTTGGGGACGGTGTGCTACAATAACCGCGCAGCCAGGCCAGGTGATCGCGGCTGGACAGACGAAAGGGTCCAGACGAGGAAAGTCCGGGCTTCACAGGGCAGGATGCCGGATAACGTCCGGTGGA
>CAMOXX010000023.1 GCA_946629475.1 uncultured Blautia sp.
GCAAGGCGGATATTTACGAAGCCCTGAAGGCATACCGGGCATTCCTGAAGGATGCTTGATATTTACATTACCTGTTTTATTGTAACTGTTCAGCACCCCATGAACATGATCGGAATTTTGAATGAAATGCTTGCATTTCAGGCGAATTTCGTTCATGTCCATGGGGCGGGCAAGACGCGAAGCGTCTCTGACCGCCCACATGAGGAATGCAAAGCATTCCGAATGAATGGGTTCTGAACAGTTACGCTTTTTTTTTGAAAAATGCAGGTTTTCACGATTCGTATATAGTCAAAGAGTTTGGAGTATGTTAAAGTTGAATCATAGGTAATGATTCAAAAAACTTCAGGAGGAAGGGGGAAACGGATTGTCAAGATTACTATTGTACACCGCTTTGTCACTCACCATTGCGTCAGCTGCATGCGTCACTGTGCCTGCCGATGAAATCCTGCATCCCGACAGCATATGGGCCAGTTCAACCCTGTATGACGGGATTGGAGACTACTCGGCGTGGAACACCCAGGACAACGACCTGAATACCGCCTGGGTGGAAGGCGCCGCGGGAAATGGAATTGGAGAGTACCTGGCGTTCGGGATTCCCTCAGGGACAACTGTGACGGGGATTTTTCTCAGTCCGGGGTACCTGAAAAGCGAAGATCTTTTCTATAAAAACGCGGCTCCGACCAGGCTGCTTGTCTACAGCGGAGGCCAGTCGGTCACCGTTGACTGTTCCGGCATGGCTTCAAAATATGTCGCGTACAGCGACGCAAACTGGGGAACGTGGGACTTCAATGTTCCGATTGTGAGCGACGGAACAGTATATGTGGAGATCAGTGCAGCTCGCGACGGCACCTATTACAGCGACACCTGCATCAATGAGGTCCAGCTGATCGGAAAAGGCACTGCCGGCAGCAGCTTTTCGGGGAACGGGTATCCCGGCAGCAGTTCTTCAAACAGCAGCTCAAACGGAACATCCGGCCTGAATTATGACTGGTACAAATCCGGAAAGCTGTATTACGGCGCGGGAGTTCTGGTGTCGATTGAATACTGGAATGACGGAACTTTCCGCATAACCCGCAACGACGGTGAATATGTGAATACTTATGATTTTTCCAGGGATGGATACAGCCGGATCGAGAACGGGGCTATCGTATACACGATACCGGAGCAGAAGGTATTGTTTGAGTATTACACGAACGGCGACTATCTGCATTTTCATACCAGATACGAGGATGAATATTACTATTGAAAAACTGCATGAATCCGTAAGCGGCTTTTGGCCAGTGAATCATTTGATGTCCCGAAATAAAGCGGGAACTGAATAATCAGAAGGAAAGGATGACTTTCATAATGATCACATACATCCACTATGGCTCGGAACACTATAACCCAAACCGCTTTATTCCTGTACGGAACGACGCACGGATCACAAAGCCTGCCGACGGCACCGGACTGTGGGCAGGCCGGGAGGGGGAAACCTACGAGGACGGCCGGATTATTTACGGCTGGAAGGAATGGTGCCGGGACAGCAAATACAGGGAGGAGCTGTTGAAAAAGAGCTTCCGGTTCCGCCTGGCTGACATGGCAAACATTCTCACCCTCATGGATCCGGGGGATCTGGTTCCTCTGCCGAAGACTGCACCATGGGAGTATAAGGACAGCAGAACACTCCTGAATCTGCAGGAGGGGGAGATGCCGACCATGGAACAGCTGCATGAGTTCTACAGGCGGAATCCCTGTTTCCTGGATTATGAAAAGCTGCTGAACGATGGAGTGGACGGCATTGAACTCCGGAACAGCCATCTGTTTGCGAGGTACCTGATCGACTGGAACTGTGACTGTCTGCTGGTCCTGAATCCTGAAGTGATTATCCCGGTCTCGGACACACAGAACCATGTCCTGATTCATCCGGTAAAATATCCGGAGCAGGAAAGAGGTGAATCATGAAGCATTATATTATTGTAAAATTCAAAGAGGGAACGGACGTGAAAGCGCTGAGAAAACCTGTTCAGTCCATTTTTGAAGAGACGCTTGCCATTCCGGGAATCCACCGTGTGGACGTACGCCTGTCGAACTCCGACAGGGCTAACCGGTATGACATGATGATTCTTCTGAACATGGATCAGGAGGCGCTGCCTTCCTACGATGCCTCCGAACCGCATCTGAAGTGGAAGTCGCAGTACGGGGATCTGATCGAGAAGAAGGCGATATTTGACTGCGACGATGATGCATGAGGAATGCGAAGTGCTGTGAGTTATTGAACGCATACCATTTATAATAAATGAACAGACGAAAGAGGAGATTGCCAATGGGAAAAGCTGTTCTCGATCTGCTGAATTCGATCGACAGTATCATGTATTATCCGGTTCTAATCATCGTCATGGCCGTTTCCGGAATCTATTTTACCATTCTCACAAAAGGCGTCCAGATCCGGCTGTTCCGCGAATCCTGCCGTCTGGTTATGGAGCCTTCCCATGAAAAAGGACAGGTTTCCTCGTTCCAGGCACTCATGGTGTCAACGGCATCCCGCGTTGGAACCGGGAATATCATCGGTGTCTCCACCGCAATCTGCCTTGGCGGTCCGGGGGCATGCTTCTGGATGTGGGTGATGTGCATTATCGGTGCGTCATCCGCATTCATGGAGAGTACGCTGGCCCAGATTTACAAGAGAAGAGATGACGACGGATCGTGCTACGGCGGACCGGCTTACTATATCGAAAGAGCCCTGCATGCCAGATGGCTTTCCGTGCTGTTCTGCATCTTTCTGATTGCAACGTATGCAGTCGGATTCAACCTGCTCTGCTCCTACAATCTGCAGTCCACATTTGCAGTGTACTCCTTCTACCATCCGAAGACAACGCCTGTGATTGTCGGTGCAGTCCTGGCGGTCCTCGTAGGCTACTGCCTGCTCGGCGGCGGAAAGAGGATTGTAAAGCTTACCAGCGTGCTCGTTCCCTTTATGGGAATCGCGTATGTCGCCATCTCACTTATTGTGATTCTGGCTAATATTACCCACATTCCGGCCATGTTTGCAGAGATAATCAGGGATGCTTTTGATTTCAAGGCGATTTTCGGCGGGATCGCCGGATCCTGCCTGGTGTACGGGATCAAGAGGGGGCTCTATTCCAACGAAGCCGGTGTGGGAAGTGCTCCGAACGCGTCCGCATCGGCGGCCGTGTCCCATCCGGTAAAGCAGGGCCTGGTGCAGACCCTCTCCGTGTACATGGACACGCTGCTTCTGTGCACCGCGACGGCGCTTATGTGCCTGTCGACCGGGGTTCCTCATACAGAGGAGGTTTCCGGAGCAATGTATGTCCAGAATGCCATTTCGACGGTATTTGGGAAGATCGGTCCCCTGTTCATCACAGTCGCCATGATTCTGTTCGCGTTTACCACCCTTCTCGGCAACCTGTACTATGTCGACAATGCCCTGATTTTCATGAATCACAAAAAAGCACCTTCAAAGCGGTTTTCCGTGATTTTCAAAATCATCTGCATCCTGGTCGTTTTTCTGGGAGCGGTGATTCCGATGGATGCGGCATGGGCCATGGCGGATATCACGATGGGAGGGATGACGCTGATCAACCTTCCGGCGTGCATGCTGCTCGGCAAAGTCGCGATCGACGCACTGCAGGATTATGAAAAGCAAAAAAAGAAAGGAAAGAATCCGACATTCCACGGCAGGAATATCGGGCTGTCCAGAGATGAGATTGACTACTGGAATGAATAAAACAAGGATACGCGCAAAAATCCATCGCCTCCGGCGATGGATTTTTGTCTGACGCATCACGTCTTTGGACGGGCTTAGCAGTAAGTGCATCACCCTGTTCTGATTTTTTTTATTTCAGTACAGTTGATTAATGTACTCTGTCAGGGTTTCTCTGTTGTAAAAATTATCAGGTTTGGCAATGATGAAGTCCGGCATGATTCCGGTGTCCGTATCATAGTAGGACCCGTTCTTTAAATATGACATTCTGCTCGGGGAAGAAATCCTGAACAGAGATCCGTACGCTGTTGACATGGGCAGTACCGAGCAGCTTCCGCCGCCTGATTCTTTTCCGATCAGCGTAACCCGTTTGGAAGAACGGAAAATATTCGGAACCAGGTTGCCGCAGGAGAAGCTGTAGGGGCCGATCAGGCAGTACAGATTTTTGTCCTGGACGGTATCACTGTCATCAAACACGCCATCCAGATTGGTGTCAAAACGGTATGTTCCGGTTGAAATTGCGCCGGTAAGAGAGCTCCGGATGCTCATGGAAGCCTCTCCCAGATACCACGCCGCGACAGCAGCGGCAGCATCAACATCACCGCCTCCGTTCAGGCTGAGGTCGATTACCACGTTTTCGATCGGGCTGTTTTCCCTTGTGATCTGCTCATGCGCATAGATAATCAGAGCAGGAGTTTCCATCGTCTCGGATTCCGGATCGTTTTCTGTATTTACTTCTCCCGCATAATAGGCAGCGGGGAATGAGTTCAGTAAAAAATGGTCAAAAGTAATATAAGCGGTATTTCCAACTTCTTCATAGGCTGGAATTTCATGATCGGCTTTTGTTCTGGCATTATAGTAGATTTGTCCCACTTCGCTGTCTCTCAGTGCTGACAGACCGTCTCCTCCGATCGACTCCGCACTGTCGGTAAGATAAGATGTGGCGTCAAAACCGGAATGCATATCATCCAGGTAATAGTTGATAAAGTCCAGAAGAGCGCCATCCTTCACATTCGGATCAGTGCTTGCAAGATCACTCCGGTAGCCTGTCTCCGTAAAAATACTGTCAAAGCTGCTGATGTCATGAATCTCCTTCAACCCGTACAGGTTATCCAGTGCCAGACAAAGCTCGCAGTAGCTGTACCAGGCAAGCTCTTCACTCAGCATATTGCTTGGCGCCGAATAAACATAGGACTCACCGAAAGGCGTCAGCTGGCTGCTGCCGAAGCCGAAATCCGAAGCCCCTCCGTAATAAACAGCCTTTGTATTGTATACAAATGTTCTTCCTGTTGAAATGGAAATCAGAAAATCGGACAAAGTCTGCATCGGAATCAGATAGATGCTGTCCTCTGTGTTCCAGTACAGCGGAATCTGGTATGCGGCCAGATCAAGCTCGATTTCTTTTCCATAACGGTCAAAGGATCCCTGCTTGATTTTTTCGATCAAAGAAGGATTTCCGTCCTCATCAGTATACAGGTCAGCAACAATATCCAGAAGGGAGCTTTCGCCCGGGTTATGAATGAACAAGTCGTAGTCCTCGAAATAGATCTTCTCTTCTGCAAAATCGATGATCATAGAATAGCCGTTTTCACGGGTCAGCATTGCCACGTCCTCATCGATTTCCATCGACAGCTTATAGGAGCCCTGATCGTCAGAGAACATGTCAACCATCAGCTGCGCCCAGTCCGCAAGATTGACGTAGGGAAGATCCTCTACTCCGTTGACAAAATACAGCGGATATTCTGCTGAGTGATCCATGTCCATGAAATAAAACGGGAACTCTTCGCTTGTGTATGTGGCACTCTGTCTTTCTTCTTCGGTTTCTTCAGACTCTTCGCCTTCCGGCTCTACCCCGTCGGGGAGCTCCTCCGCATCCTCCTCGGTGCTGGCGTCATCGCTGCTTTGTTCTTCCTCATCCTCGTAGACGGCTTCTGCAGCCTCAGCATATACAGCGTAAGGAACTGCGCTGACAGACATCACTGCTGACAGAGCAACCGCCGCTGCGGTCATTCCGGGAACTTTCCATTTTCTCATATTTTTCTCCTCCTTTTTTGTCAAACCAGTTGATTGCGGGATATTTCGGGGCACGCCGCAAGTCCTGTCACCCACCTGCAAGCAGACTTACGTGGATTCAGGACTTTTGGCGTTGTAATCATAATATCATCTTTGCTGCCTGTTTGGTATATGTTAGTAAAGAGTTTTTTCTCATGGTTGCCAGCTTTTCGCGGGAATGCTATAATAAGCAGGCGTGTTTTTGGGAGGATTCAATAATGGAAGAAAATTTGATGAAACGCGTGCTAATGAGCGGACTGGGCGTGATAATCTGCGGGATCAGCGTCGGTATGTTCAAGCATGCAGCATTGGGAGTTGACCCTTTCCAGTCACTGATGAGCGGCCTCGATGCAGTAATTCCCGTACGTTTCGGAACGCTCTACGTGATCGCGAACCTGATTCTGCTGGTGTTTGCCCTGATATTTGACCGGCACAAGATCGGGCTTGCGACTCTGATCAACCTTTTTCTGCTGGGATATATTGCGGAATATTCTCAGCACCTTTTCGAGCGGCTGCTGCCTTCACCGGCGCTTCCGGTGCGCCTCATTCTGCTGGGCGTGGCCATCGTTATTATGTGTCTGGCTTCCGCCTTTTACTTTACGGCGGATCTGGGGGTATCTACCTATGACGCGGTGGCATTGATCTGGTCAGAAAAACAGCAGAAGATTCCATTTGCGGTCTGCCGTGTGATCACTGATTTTTCATGTGTGCTCACCGGTGTGCTGCTGTGCCGGACGGCCGGTTTTTCCCTGCAGGAGATTGCCGGAGTGGTTGGTATCGGTACGATCATTACTGCATTCTTTATGGGACCCCTGATTGAGGTTTTCAACAAAAAAATCGCAGAACCGTTTCTGCGCGGGCAAGACGCGAAGCGTCTCTGACCGCCCACATGAGGAATGCAAAGCATTCCGAATGAATGGGTTCTGAACAGTTACACAAATATTATAATTGGAGTGAATAACTATGGAGAAGGAACGCGCCCAGTGGGGCAGCAAAATCGGATTTATACTTGCAGCGGCAGGTTCGGCAGTCGGATTGGGAAATATATGGAAGTTTCCCGGAAGAGCTTATGAAGGCGGAGGGGGCTGCTTCCTGCTGGTCTATCTGTTTATTGTTCTTTTTCTCGGCGTACCGATGATGATTACGGAGTTTTCCATCGGCCGGGCGAGCCAGACCAACATTGTCGGCGCGTTCCACAAGCTGGGCCACAGGCGCTTTTCGTGGGCAGGCTGGGTCGGTGTTATCGGCGCTTTTATCATCACCTGCTATTACTGTCATGTCGGGGGCTGGGTGCTGCGCTATGTCGTCGGGTATGCGTCCGAAGCGCCGAAAATCTACGAGGATTCCCTGGGCTATTTTTATAATATGCTGGGATATCACACGGATGGATCAACCTCATTTCCGTGGGTGGCCATACTGTTCGCAGCTTTGTTTATGATCATCAATGCCGTGGTGATCATCCGCGGAGTCGAAGGCGGTATTGAAAAGTTTAATAAGGTCGGCATGCCGGCGCTGTTCATCCTGCTGCTGATCCTGCTGGTCCGCGCCGTCACGCTGGACGGCTCCGAAGCCGGTATCCGATATATGATTTCGCTGGACTGGAGCAAGGTTACATTTGAAACCTTCCTGGCGGCGCTGGGACAGGCTTTTTACTCCCTGTCGATCGGCATGGCGATCCTGATCACTTATGGATCGTATCTTCCGAAGACAGAGAATATACCCAAAAACTCTGCTTTGATCTGCGCGATGGACACGCTGGTCGCCATGCTCGCCGGCTTTATCATCGTCCCGGCAGTGTTTGCAACCCTCGGTGAGGGGGAGGTCGGCAAGGGCGGCGGGTTTGCTTTTGTGTCTCTGGCAAAGGTGTTTGAACAGATGCCCGGCGGAACGGTTTTCGCTGTTGTGTTCTATCTGCTGCTTCTTTTTGCAGCGCTGACCTCCTGCATGTCGCTGGTGGAAAGCATCGTGGCCTTTTTGACGGAGCATTTCTCCTGGCAGCGCAGGGGAGCAACGATCGGTGTATGCGCGGTGATGTTCTGCATCGGATGCCTGTACACCTGCTCTCAGGCAGCGATTCCGATCAAGGGAATCTGGTTCGATGCAGCTAATGGAATTACATATCCTGCGTTCTGTGATTTTATGGAGTATCTGACCGACAGGATCATGATTCCCGTGTGTGCCCTTGGCTGCTGTATCTTTGCAGGGTGGGTCTGGAAGCCGGAAAAGGTAATCGCGGAGGTCGAAAAGACAGAAATTCGGTTTGGGCTTGCAAAGGCTTATTCCGTTCTTGTGAAATATATTGCGCCTCTGGCCATTCTGACTATACTTGTGATCAGCTTCGTTACGGGGATGACTCTGAGCTGAGAAGGGGTGTTTTACAGGCGGATCTGCTGACAGAAATATGATCGCTGAAAGGATATAAAAATGAAGACAGATTATTACGCGCTTGCTTCCCGGCTCGAAGCGCTGATAGAGACAGAACCGTACTATATCAGCGTGTTTTCAAATGCTTCGGCGTTGATTATGGATTCCATGGAGGCATTGAACTGGGCAGGCTTTTATCTTGTCCGGGATGGAATTTTGAAGGTCGGGCCGTTTCAGGGAAAGCCTGCCTGCGTGCTGATCGGGAGGGGAAGAGGTGTCTGTGGAACCGCATGGGCGGAGGAGAGGACGATAGTGGTACCTGATGTCCATGAATTTCCGGGACATATCGCCTGTGACAGTGCATCCCGGTCGGAGATTGTTATTCCGGTTCATCATGGGAATGAGGTGACTGCTGTACTTGACATTGACAGCTATGAGAAGAACAGATTCTCCGATGAAGACAGGGCGGGCCTGGAGAATATTGTGCGGATTCTGGAAAAAATGACAGATTTCTCTGATGTATAGATTTTTGCCTGTATCTGTGAATGTACTGAACAGATACAGCTGATGCCAAAAAAACGGGAAGCCTTATAAGGCTTCCCGCTCTTCTAAAGGTTACGTGCGTTAGAGGATTCGAACCCCCGGCCTTTTGGTCCGTAGCCAAACGCTCTATCCAGCTGAGCTAAACGCACACGCTGCAAAAGATTGATGCAATCATCTTCGCAACAATAGATACTATAATACGATTATTCTTCTTTGTCAACAATTTTTTTTGTTTTTGCGGTTGTTTTTGCTGCCTTTGGTTTTCCAGCCGAATGCTGCTGGAGGCCGTTAGATTTTCGAAGGTCATCAATCAGTGCCTGTATATGCGCCCGCTGTACCGGCGTGAGGCCTGCCGCATCTACGATAATTCTTTCTGTATCCATTTCGAGAAGATGGTCCACAGAACAGGAAAAGTAAAGTGCGATCCTGCGCAGCATTTCGACCGATGGAGCTATATTTTCATTTTCCCAGTTACATACAGTCTGCTTTTTTACTCCAAGCTCATCTGCTAAATCAACTTCGGTAAGCCGCATGGATTTACGCATTTCCCGGATTTGACTGCCCAACATAGCTTCCCCTCCTCTTTGTAAAAACTCTGTTTTGTTAAAATAGCATAAGTAGAGGATAATCGAAAAATACTAATGTATTATATAATGTTTTCCTTGCAAACAGAATTAGAAATTGCTAAGATTTTTTTGACTTTATAGAGGAGGACGAGACACATGAAGTACCGCTGTCTGGTGCTTGATCACGATGACACGGTTGTGAACAGCACCTCAACCATACATTATCCGGCTTATGTCGCCTACATGGAAAAAGAAAAACCCGGAAAGCCGCTTTTATCCCTGGAGGAGTATTTCCGATACAATTTTGATCCGGGAGTGATTCCAATGTTCCGGGATATCTGCGGACTGACTGAAAAGGAGATGGAGGAGGAAGAAATCTTCTGGTCGGACTATGTGAAGGAGCATGTCCCGAAAGCATACCCCGGAATCCGGGAGATCCTGTGGGAGCATAAAAAGAACGGAGGACTGATTTGCGTGGTGTCGCATTCCTTCCGGCATTATGTCCTTCGGGATTATCGGGAAAACGGCCTGCCGGAGCCTGATCTGGCATTTGGCTGGGAACTGGATGCATCCCTTCGGAAGCCGGAGCCCTGGTCCCTGTTTGAGATTATGAAGACATACGGCCTTGCCCCGTCAGATATGCTGGTTCTTGATGATCTGAAGCCGGGATACGACATGGCAAAGGCGGCCGGAGTACCGTTTGCTGCGGCAGGATGGGCGAACAATGTTCCTGAAATCATGAATTTTATGAGAAAGCACTGCGAGAGATATTTCCGGTCGGTGGAAGAGTTTGCGGAATACCTGAACCTGACGCTGTGAAGCGCGGATAAAATCATGACGATATTTTGTGCTTTTTTTGACCTTTCTGCTGAGGAAAAGGTCAAAAAGGTCGAAATATCATATAAAAAAGTACAATAAAAGTGAGGACGAACGACACGGTGCCGAGTATAATGGGCATATCGAAACTATGTAGAGTTTGCTGGAAAGGAGCCTTATATTATGAGCAATGAAAAGAAACTTCCGGTAGCGATCCAGGTTTACGGACTCAGAGATCTGCTGGAGAATACCCCTGAGAATTTCAAAGATGTAATGCAGAAGGTCAAGGACCTCGGATACGATGGGGTTGAGCTTGCCGGACTTTACGGTCTTGAGCCCGCTTTCGTAAAGAAAACTCTCGACGAAGTCGGCCTGGTTCCGGTCAGCGCCCATGTTGCTTTTGCTGAGATGATGGATGACCTCGACAAGGTTATCGCAGATTACACCACAATCGGCGTACAGTATCTTGTTATGCCGTACATGGCAGAAGAATACCGCCCGGTAAATCCGGAAGGCTTTGAGAGATTCCTTCCTATGCTGAATGAAGTCGGTGAGAAGATCCACAAAGCAGGCATGACTTTCCTTTATCATAACCATGACTTCGAATTTGTGAAGCTTCCGGACGGCAGATGGGGCTACGATGCGATGTTCGAAGCAATCCCGCACGACAATCTGATGCCTGAGCTGGATACCTGCTGGTGCGACGTCGCGACAGGCGAAGCTCCCGCATTTATCCGCAAGTATACGGACCGCATCCCGGTAGTTCATCTGAAGGACTACATCAAGAAGGGTGAAGTCAAGAACATGTACAAGCTGATCGGAATCGATTCTGAAGAAGGCGGCGAGGAAGCCGGATACTTCGGACTCCGCCCGGTAGGCTTTGGCCAGATGATCTGGGAGCCGGTTCTCGAAGCAGCTCTGGATGCACATTCAAAATGGGTTGTTGTTGAGCAGGATGAGCACTATGAAGTGGATCCGCTGGAGTGCGCAAGAAGAAGCCGCGAGTATCTGAAAATTCTCGGCTGGTAATTCTTCAGCAGAGCAGCTCTTTTACCTGGACGCCAAAGCGGGCAGTACAGGGCACTGAAAGGTTAACATTCATCTTAAAAAGGAGATCAAAATGAAAGAAATGAGAATAGCCATCATCGGCTGCGGTATGATTTCACACAGACATATGACCGTTATCGAGAACCTGAACAATCTCGGATATAATCTGAAGGTCGTTGCAGCTGCAGAAGTCAAGAAGGACAGACTGGAAGCATGGGGCAAACAGTACGGCCTCGACGAGAAGGATCTGTATCAGGACTTCCGTGAAATGCTGAAACGTGACGACATTGATGAGGTTGAGGTCTGCGTACACAACAACCTTCATACTTCTGTCGCTACTGCAGTTATGGCAGCAGGTTTCCCGTGCTATTCCGAAAAACCGATGGCAGCCAGCTATGCAGATGCCAAAATTCTTTATGATGCTCAGAAGAAATACGGCCAGAAGCTGGCAATCCAGATCAGCTCCATCTACAATCCGCAGACCCGTATTGCTAAGGAAATGATCGCAGAAGGCAAGCTCGGTAAAGTTTATCACGCAAGATCCGTAGGCCACAGACGTCAGGGACGTCCGGGCTATGATATGCCTTTCTTCAGCCCGGATTTCATCAATCCGAAGATTGGCGTTCATGGACCGCTGTTCGATCTTGGAATTTATCATCTGGCTCAGATGCTCTATGTGCTTGGCATGCCGGAGCTTGAGAGCGTTTACGGCTTCCAGAGCTGCGATTACTGGACCGATCCGGCCATTGACAAACTTGTCGGCCGTACTGCTCCGGTAGAGGATCTTGGTGTTGGCCTTGCCCGTTTCAAAGGCGGCCTCAGCATGGATATCTATGAAGACTGGGCTATTCATATGGAAGATATCGGATCCAGCTTTATTGTTGGTTCCAAGGGCGGCCTGAAGTTTACAGATGTTGACCAGACCGGCGGCCCGATGGCTGTTCCGGCAGGCGGAAACATCGTAGGCGGCGGAAAGCTTCAGCTTCCGAGACTTACCTACTATGGAGTAGATGACAAGGCAAGGCTCTTCGAGACCCAGCTTGACTGCGCGATCGGTGACATCACCGGCCAGCAGGAGCTCCTCATCCATCCGGAGATGGCTATCTACAATGACAACCAGCTTCAGTGGTACTCCTATCTGTGGGGCGATCTTAACGACGAGACCAGAATCGACTCCCCGTACATCGCAATGCAGACCGCATTCCTGTCAGAGGGTGTTGTTCTCTCCAGTGAGCTTGGCCGCAGCGTGACAGCTGATGAGATCAAGGCTATGGCGAAGTCCATCGCTCTGCGTGAGCAGGAGACCGAGTTCGGCAAGATCACCTATGAATTTGATGATTACAAAGCTGACTGATAAAACATGATCAGAGCCTGACAATAGGGCCGTGAAAAAGGAGACTTTTTCACGGCCCTGTTTTATGCTATAATGAACCGGACAGGAACCGATGGCGGCGTAAATGAAACCGGGGATATGTTATGACAATTGCGGATCTTACAGCGTATGCATCTTCAAAATACCATATCGAGGAAGAACACAAGTGGAACGATTTCCCCGGATTTTCGGTTCTGGTTAACCCTTTTACCGGAAAATGGGCGGCCCTGCTGATGCGGAAGTGGGATCAGAATACAGGGTCGGAGATTGAGATCTGTGATATCAGATGCGGGGCTCAGGTCCTGAAGGAAATACGGGAGACTTATCTTGTGCCGCCTTTCCGCATGCACGGCAGCAAGTGGGTCGGGGTGCGGTTCAGCTCTGTTACGGATCCTGCAGTGGTCTGCAGTCTTTTTGACCGCGCGGTAAATCTGGAAAAGCAGAGAGGATTTACGATTGTTCTGGACAGTCAGGAAAAGAATCATGACTATCCTTACAGAGAGACGAAGCTGCCGCCAAGGGAGGCCGGGGACCGGCGCGTCCAGACCTCGAAACCTCGTCAGAGGAGGATACATGAATACCTGGCAGACGCGCTCTTTGCGGGAGCCCCTTCTGACCGCGAACGGGAGGCGGCAGTGCCGGGGATGATCCGCAAAATGAGGGAGCTGTACTCACCGGGAGATGGGTCGATCCGTCAGAGAAGCCTGAATTTTTATATTCAGGGAAAGTATATGAAGGATTACGAGGACAATGCCCCGTGGACCGGGAACCTCCGGCTTTTCTTTCCTTCCTACCATGACCTGAACACGCAGCAGCTCCGGGGATATTTTACCTGGAGAGCCGGCGCGCGTAAGGGGATCTACGCGAAAACGTGCGAGTCGTACGCATATATATTCATCTATGAACTGCTGAATGGAATCGGCGCGGATTCGGCGGAAAAGTCACTGGACATCCTGGAGAGGTTTATGGAGGGGGCCGGATGGCTTGAGGCGGAAATGCGTGAAAATGTTCAGAGATGGATGCTTGACTTTTCCATACTGAACGGGCTCCCCGCGGAAACGGCGCGCAGGTATATGAATCCGGCCATCGTGGAAATGGACGGGGCGCTGTCCGTCCTGATGCATCCGGAAAACCGTACGGACCGTGAGGTGGTTTCGGCCCTGAACCTGCTGTCCGGGAATAAGCCGGATGCGATGCCGGCGGTACAGCAGAACGGGGAAGAAGGAATCCATCTGGTTGCGGAGGTATGGCGCTGTGCCTTATCAGGCTGCAGGGAGGAAGGGCAGGATCTGTTCATGCTCTGCTTCGGAAGAATGTATTCTTTTCGCTGGAGCCCTATGAGAAATGCCCTTTACTGGCCAAAAACAAAACCGGATACAGCAGAATACAGGCTGGATGACTGCAGACTCTTTTTTTTCGATGGGAGTGAATGGATGGAGCGCTGCTATCGAAAGCTTTATTTTGACCAGGATTTTATGGAAGGGCTTTTCCATGAGACGGACCGGAAGCTGAGACAGTACCTGAAAATCGGGCGGGCACTGAGAAAAAGGCAGAAGGAAGCCTGGGCAGAGCCTTACATTGATGCGGTGATCGAGGCGGACAGGAAGGCGAAGGAGGAAGCAGCCAGGCCGAAGGTTGAGATTGATTTTTCCGGACTGGACAGGATCCGGCAGGATTCCGCGATTACCCGGGACAGTCTGCTTGTGGAGGAACCCGGGGAGGGGCAGGCAGTTATTATCCCGTCGGACGGCAGTGCTGCGCCGGTCATGCGGGAGAAAAAGATGGAGAACGACTCTGCTCCGGATGTGCGCGGGAACGAAAAAGAGAGCGGTTCTTCGCATCCTGCACAGGAAAGCAGCGGCAGGCAGGAAGAGCAGATACCTGCGGCGGAAAGAATCCTGCGTGCCCTGCTTAACGGGGATGCGGTGGAAGAGATGGTGCGGATGCATTATCTGATGCCGTCCATTGCGGCGGATGAGATTAACGAAGCCTGTTACGAGATGATCGGAGACAACGTGGTGGACTGCGACGGGGACAGACTGTTCCTGATCGATGATTATATAGAAGAACTGAAAGCGCTGCTGGACATAAGGCAAAGTCCTTGGTGCTGAGCCCGTCAAAAAATGATGCTGGAAATTAATGCTAGGAGCTTGTATGGAAAAGGATAATAAGAAAGTACCGAAAAGGATTGCCCAGACGGTGCTGAATTCGCTGAAAGGAGGCGTCGTTCCCAGGGTCGGCCTGCCCTATATTGCTGTGGGCAGGAAAAATGAGATCCAGGCCCTTCTGCACGATGTGGACATCATTGCGGAAGGCGGAGCCTCGTTTCGCTTTATTGTCGGAAAATACGGATCAGGAAAGAGTTTTCTGCTGCAGACGATCCGGAATTATGTGATGGACCGGGGCTTTATTGTAGCGGATGCGGATCTGTCGCCGGAAAGGCGCCTGCATGGCACGAAAGGGCAGGGACTTGCCACATACAGGGAGCTGATCGGGAACCTTTCGACAAAGACAAAGCCGGAGGGGGGAGCCCTCACCCTGGTGCTGGACCGCTGGATCAGCTCTGTGCGGATGGAAGCGATGCAGGAGTCGGACCTTTCGCCCGGTGATCCGGATCTTACGGCCGCGGTCGACCGGAAGATTGTCGATGTGACCATGCAGATCAGCGAGCTGGTGCACGGCTATGAGTTTTCACGGCTTCTGTCGGCCTACTATCATGCCTATGTGGACGGGGATGATGAGACAAAGGCGAAGGTTGTTCGCTGGTTCCGGGGAGAGTATACCCTGAAAAGAGAGGCGCGGGAAGAGCTGGGGGTCAATATTATCATTACGGATGATGACTGGTATGAATACCTGAAGCTGTTTGCGGTGTTCTTCCGGCTTGCAGGATATACCGGAATGCTGATCATGCTGGACGAGATGGTCAACATCTACAAAATCCCGAATTCGATCACCCGGCAGTATAATTATGAAAAGCTGCTGACGATGTACAATGATACGCTGCAGGGCAAGGCCCGGTATCTCGGGATGATCATGGGAGCTACGCCGCAGGCCCTGGAGGACAGGCGGCGCGGTATATACAGCTATGAGGCGCTCAGGTCCCGTCTGGCGGAGGGAAAGTTTTCGAAACCCGGAGCGCGGGATCTTCTGGCTCCGGTTATCCGGCTGGAACCGCTTACGGCGGAGGAAATGCTGGTCCTCTGCGAAAAACTGTCAGCCATGCACGCGGATCTCTATCAGTATGAGAGGACGTTCACACCGGAGGAGCTGGCCCTGTTTATCCGGATCGAGTATGAGAGAATCGGGGCGGACACAAACATTACGCCGCGGGAAGTGATACGGGATTTTATCGAGCTTCTGGATCTGATTTATCAGAATCCGGACATGAAAATCAGCGAGCTGCTTGATTCGGAGGAGTTCTCCTACACAAAGTCGGAGGCGGTATCGGATCAGACCCACGATGACTACGCACAGTTTGTGCTGGTATGAGGAACCTCGATTATGGATGTTTTTGGCAGATATGCTCCGTTTATTCAGGACTATATTTACCGTTCCGGCTGGCAGAGCCTGCGGGCTGTACAGAATGCGGCGGGAGACGCGGTTTTTAACACGACGGAGAACGTGCTGATCTGTGCCTCCACGGCATCAGGGAAGACGGAGGCCGCTTTCTTTCCGATCCTCACGCTTCTGGCTGAAGATCCCCCCATATCAGTCGGCGTGCTGTATATCGCGCCGCTGAAGGCTCTGATCAATGACCAGTTTGAAAGGATCGGCGAGCTCTGTGCTGAGGAGGGCATTCCGGTTACAAAATGGCACGGGGACGCTTCGGCATCTCAAAAAAGAAAGCTGCTGAAAAAACCGTCCGGTATCCTTCAGATCACACCGGAATCCCTGGAGGCCCTGCTCCTGAAAAAGCATATGGAGATCCCTTCATTATTCTGTGATCTGCGCTTTGTAGTGATCGATGAGATCCATTCGCTGCTGCGGGGCGACCGCGGACTGCAGACGTTTTGCCTGCTTCAGCGGCTGGGACGCCTGGCCGGGTGCTCTCCCCGAAGGATCGGGCTTTCGGCGACGATCGGGAACCCGGAGGAAGCCGGCCGTTTACTGGCAGAAGGCTCCGGCAGGAGAACCGTAATACCGAAGTTTGACGGCGGCCGGGAAGTCTGGCGGCTTTCCATGGAGCATTTTTTTAATACGGATCCCCAGGCGGACGAGGGAAAAGATATAACAGACGCGCTCCCTGTAATCGAGCAGGCGACGGACACTGCGCCGCCGGCGGCTGATCCCGGAACAGGGTATATCTTTGAACATACCCGGGGGAAGAAATGCCTGATTTTCACCAACTCCCGCGAGGAATGCGAGGCGGTGTGCCAGAGCCTCAGGCAGTACTGTGAGGCAAACCATGAGCCGGACCGTTTTCTCATTCACCACGGAAATCTGTCGGCCTCCTACCGGGAGAGCGCGGAGGAGGACATGAAGGACGAGGACTCCAGAATGTCGGTGTGCGCCACCGCGACACTGGAGCTGGGGATCGATATCGGAAAGCTTGAGAGGGCGTTTCATGTAGATGCCCCGTTCACGGTTTCGGGTTTTCTGCAGCGCATGGGCCGGACCGGGCGCCGGGGAGATCCTTCGGAAATGTGGTTTGTCATGCGGGAGGAGCATCCGGAACCCAGGGCGATGTTTCCGGAAATGATCCCCTGGTATCTGATTCAGGGAATCGCGCTCGTACAGCTTTATATAGAAGAGCGGTTTGTGGAGCCGCCCCGGATGGACAGGATGCCCTACAGCCTTCTGTACCATCAGACAATGAGCGTCCTTGCCTCCTGCGGAGAGATGACGCCCGGGGAACTGGCCTCCCGGGTGCTTCCACTGTCCGCTTTCCGGCGGATCAGCCAGGAGGACTTCCGTATTCTTCTTTTGCACCTGATCTCGACAGATCATATTAACCGGACGGAAAACGGCGGCCTGATCGTCGGAATTACCGGAGAGAGGATCGTAAACAGCTATAAGTTTTACGCGGTGTTCCGGGAGAACATCGAATATGCGGTCAGAACCGGCTCCGAAGAGCTCGGAACGATTGTAAAGCCGCCGCCTGTCGGAGAAAAAATAGCGATCGCCGGCCGGGTCTGGAATGTGGATGAGGTTGACCACAAGCACAGAAATGTGTATTGTACTCTGGTAAAGGGGAAAATTCCCGCTTATTTTGGGGATGTGGCCGGCGATATTCATACCAGGATCCTGGAACGCATGCATAACGTACTGGCGGAGGACAAAGCCTATCCGTATCTCATGCGGCACGCTTCCTGCCGGCTGTCCGATGCGAGGGATGTTTTCCGGAATTCGGAGATGAGGAACCGTCCTCTGGTGCATCTCGGCGGGAAGATGTGGGCGCTCTTCCCGTGGCTTGGCAGCTACGCTTTTCTGGCTCTGGAAAGGTTCCTGAAAATCCGGTGCGCGTCCCGTCTCGGCCTGAAAGGGCTGAATTCTTCCCGGCCGTATTTTATGCAGTTCACGATGCAGGCGTCTGAGGAGGATTTTTACCGGATCGCGCGCGAAGAGGCTCTGGATGAATTCGAAGCGGAGGAACTCCTTTATCCCAAGGAGGTTCCGGTCTTTGACAAGTACGATGAATATGTTCCTGAGGAGCTTTTGCGGAAAGGGTTTGCGCGGGGCGTGCTTGATCTTGACGGAATGAAACAGCGGGTGCTTGGCTGGCGGCAGGATGGAGGCGAAAACTTTTTTATATGAAACATCGATTATTACAGACAGTTCTGACAGCCCTTCTGGCGGTGATGCTGGTTTTTGCGGGGGCAGAGGCGAAAACGGCGGAGGAAAGTCCTGCGGCCGGGAATCCTCAGGCGGAGCAGAAAACGGCAGAGGAAAGTCCTGCCGCAGGGAATCCTCAGGCGCAGCAGAAGACGGATGAACCCGAGGCACCGGATGAAGAGAAGGATGCCGAGGCGAAGGAAGAGGCTGGCAGTGCGGATATCCGGGAGGAGAGCGAGGAAATTCTCTCCGCAAAGGAAGCGATGTTCGGGGATATCCTGACGGCGGATACCGATCCCCAGGAGGGCTCCGAAACGGAAAAAACGGAAGATGAGGCCGGGGGAGATGCGGAGCCTGAGCCTGAGGGAATTCTGTCTGTTCCGGATCATCCGCTCTCCGTGACTGCCGATAAGATGGTTTTTATCGGGGATTCGCGGACGGTGGATATGATGAACGCGGTTCAGGACGACAGTATCTGGTGCTGCAAGGTGAGCATGGGATACAACTGGATGGTGACCGAAGGAGTTCCAGCCGTCGACGGCTATATCGACAACAATACGGCTGTGATTATTCTTCTGGGAGTGAATGATCCGCACAATATATCGAATTACATCGGGTATACAAATGAAAAAGCTGCCGAGTGGGCAGGGAGAGGCGCGACGACCTACTTTGTATCAGTCGGTCCGGTTACCGGCGATCCGTACGTGACCAACGCGGACATCGAGGCGTTCAACGCAGCCCTTCAGGCGAACCTGTCCGGCGTATATTATATTGATATTTACAGCTATCTGATGGAAAACGGCTTTTCAACGGTAGACGGTACACATTATCCTGCGGATGTTTCTATTGCGATTTACAATTATATTATAGATCATCTGGAAGAAAACCGAAGCGGGATATGGGGATAAAGGGCATCTGAGAGATGCGGAATAAATCATTTATGGAGGACACTGCTTTATGGAAAATGTATTTGTTATGGATCATCCGCTTATTCAGCACAAGATATCACTGCTTCGCAATCAGGATACCGGGACCAATGAATTCCGCAAGATTGTGGAGGAAGTCGGAATTCTCATGGCATACGAGGCGCTCCGGGATCTTCCTACCGAGATGGTTGAAGTGACGACTCCCATCGAAAAATGCATGACTCCCATGATTTCCGGAAAGAAGCTGGCGGTTATTCCGGTCCTCCGCGCGGGACTCGGCTTTGTCAACAGCATCCTCGCGCTTGTACCTTCCGCAAAGGTAGGCCATATCGGCTTGTACCGTGACCCGGAGACGCATGAGCCCCACGACTATTACTGCAAGCTCCCCGAAAATATTGAAGAGCGTATCTCCATTCTGGTTGACCCGATGCTGGCGACAGGCGGTTCTGCCTGCGCGGCGGTGGATTTCATCAAACAGAAGGGCGGGAATAACATCAAGTTTATGTGCCTGATCGCGGCTCCCGAAGGGCTGGAGAGGCTTCACAGGGAGCATCCGGATGTTCAGATCTATATCGGGTGCCTTGACCGGTGCCTGAATGAGAACGCGTACATCTGCCCGGGACTGGGAGACGCGGGCGACAGAATTTTCGGGACAAAATAAAGCGGACATGCCAGGGCAAGCCTGCGTGGGTGAAAGGACTTTTGGCGTTATAAGCATTTTTCTGCTTGACATGCCGCGCGGGATGTGCTATGTTACCTAAGAACGCTGCCGAAGACAGCAGGTACCGATCCGCAGAGGATGGTGTAAGCCGGTAAAACGCGCCTGCCGAGGACAAGTATACTCAGATATTTATGGGGTTTTACTGTCCTGCAGTAAAACCTTTTTTGGTTATCGTATAAAACTTCCGGACGGCGGTCAAAAATCTATAAGGAGGTGTACCATATTTCATGGCAAAGGTAGAACTGAAACAACCAATCGTAGATGAAATCGCCGGTGTCGTAGAAGGCGCTGAAGCTGTTGTTCTTGTAAACTACAGCGGCCTGACAGTTGAGCAGGATACTGTTCTTCGTCGGGAGATGAGAGAAGCAGGCGTCCAGTACAAGGTATACAAGAACACGATGATGCATCGTGCTTTTGCCGGTACGGACTACGAAAAACTGGTGGATCATCTGAACGGCACCAACGCACTTGCAGTGTCCAAGGAAGATGCAACTGCTCCGGCAAGAATCATCGCGAAGTATGCAAAGCAGTTTAACAAGCTCGAGATGATCGCGGGCGTGATCGAAGGCAACTACAATGATGCCGACGGCATGAAGGCTCTGGCTGATATCCCGTCAAGAGAAGTACTTCTTGGCAGACTGTTCGGCAGTATGCAGTCCCCGATCGCAAACCTGGCACGTGTTCTGAATCAGATTGCCGAGAAGGACGGCGAAGGCGCTGCCCCGGCAGAAGAAGCTGCTCCTGCAGCAGAATAATCAAATTAAAAAATAATTACGGAGGAAAATATCATGGCAAAACTGTCTACTGAAGAATTCATTGCAGCGATCAAAGAGCTCACCGTATTAGAGCTGAATGAACTGGTAAAAGCTTGTGAGGAAGAATTTGGCGTATCCGCAGCAGCAGGTGTTGTTGTAGCAGCAGCAGGCGCAGGCGCAGCAGCTGAGGAAGAGAAGACTGAGTTCGATGTTGAGCTGACAGAGATCGGCCCGAACAAGGTTAAGGTTATCAAGGTTGTCCGTGAGCTGACAGGTCTTGGCCTGAAGGAAGCTAA
>CAMOXX010000024.1 GCA_946629475.1 uncultured Blautia sp.
ACTGCGTATCGTACGAGACCATCGTGAATTCAATACCGCAGTTTGAGAAGCTGTACAGGGAGATGTGCGGCTGAGATTATAAAAGCCAGGGTGCTGTGACAAGAATCACAGCACCCTGGCTTTTTTGAATTAAGGATATATAAAATCAAGACTTCGATAAAATGGATTTTGTAAGCGTGCCCGATGGGGGAGGGGGATGGGGGGAGGGGCGCCGCGTGCCGGTGGCACGCGTTTGGCGCCGACCGGAGCGGAGCGGAGACCAGCGGGCTTCGCAACTCTGAGCGTGCCCCCTCCCCCGAAAAAGGAAGCTCGAAACCATGTTTCGTAAAGAGTCGGAGATTTATCTACTTACTATGGAATGCCGCCCTCTTCCTCTCCCTCGGATCCAGGATCCTCTTCCGGATCCGCAGGCTCGTTGGTGTCACTTCCAGAAGCTCGTCCCAGTCGATAAACTCGATCGCCTGCTCCAGGCTCAGAATCTTCGGCGGTGTGAGCTTCAGCGCCTCATCGGCGTTGGAGGACCTGGTGTTGGTAAGGTGCTTCGTCTTGCACACGTTCAGCTCGATATCCTCGCCCTTGCCGCTCTGCCCGATCACCATTCCGCCGTATACCTTCTCGCCGGGGCCTACGAACAGCGTGCCGCGCTCCTGTGCAGAGAAGAGGCCGTAGGTTACGGTCTCGCCGGCCTCAAACGCGATCAGCGAGCCCTGCTTGCGGAAGGGGAAATCTCCCTTGTAGGGGGCATAGCCGTCAAATATGGTGTTCAGGATGCCTGTTCCCTTGGTGGATGTGAGGAAATCACCGCGGAAACCGATGAGTCCTCTGGAAGGAATGTAAAATTCAAGCCGCATGGAGCCGTCGGAGAGTGTAGTCATCCCCTGCAGTTCTCCTTTGCGCTCACTCAGCATACGGATAACCGTACCGGAAAAATCCTCGGGGACGTCGATGTAGGCGATCTCCATGGGCTCCAGCTTCCGGCCTCTCTCGTCTGTCCGATAGAGAACTTCCGGCTTGCTGACGGCAAACTCATAGCCTTCCCGCCGCATGTTTTCGATCAGAACCGAAAGATGCAGCTCGCCGCGGCCGGAAACCTTGAAGCATTCAGTGGTATCAGTATCCTCGACCCGAAGGCTGACATCGGTGTTCAGCTCACGGTACAGCCTGTCACGGATATGGCGGGAGGTGACATACTTGCCCTCCTGTCCTGCAAGCGGGCTGTCATTGACCATAAAGTTCATCGCGATGGTCGGCTCGGAGATCTTCTGGAAAGGGATCGCTTCGGGATTGTCCCCGCTGGCAAGAGTGTCCCCGATATGCAGGTCGGAAATACCGGAGATGGCGACAATGGATCCAACGGCGGCTTCCCGCACGTCGATTTTATTGAGACCGTCAAACTCGTACAGCTTGCTGATTTTTACCTTCTGCCTTTTGCTGCTGTCGTGATGGTTCAGCAGGGTCAGTTCCTGATTGACGGAGATGGTCCCGTTTTCAACCTTTCCCACACCGATCCGGCCTACATACTCATTGTAGTCGATCGTGCTGATCAGAACCTGTGTATCTGCATCGGGGTCTCCCTCGGGGGCAGGAATGTATTTCAGGATCGTCTCGAACAGCGGCTCCATATTTTCAGGTGTATCGGACAGGTCGAGCACCGCATGTCCGGTCTTGGCAGAAGCGTAGAGGAACGGGCAGTCGAGCTGCTCGTCAGAAGCATCGAGGTCCATCAGAAGCTCCAGCACCTCATCGATCACTTCGTTCGGCCTTGCCTCCGGCCTGTCGATTTTGTTGATGCAGACGATGACGTGGAGGTCAAGCTCCAGGGCCTTTTTCAGAACAAACCTGGTCTGCGGCATCGCGCCTTCAAACGCGTCAACAAGAAGAATGACTCCGTCGACCATCTTCAGGACACGCTCCACCTCACCGCCGAAATCCGCGTGGCCGGGGGTATCAACAATATTGATTTTGACTCCGCGGTAATGAACCGCAGTATTTTTGGAAAGGATAGTAATACCGCGTTCGCGCTCGATATCATTGGAATCCATCACTCGCTCCTGCACCGCCTGATTGTCGCGGAAAACACCGCTCTGGCGCAGCAGCTGGTCAACAAGGGTCGTTTTGCCATGGTCAACATGGGCGATAATCGCTACATTTCGTACATCTTCACGTGTTATTTTCATACAGAAACTCCATTTCAAATGTCCGGGCAAAGAATAAACCCGCCTTATACAATGCGTTTACTATACCACATTTTTGGAGGATTACAATGCTTTTTTTCAAAAAGAGGGTCTGAAAGGGCATGCCGGTGCATATGATATTTAGTGTGTAACTGTTCAGCGGCCCATGTGGAATATGAAGCATTCTGAATGAACGGGTTCTGAACAGTTCCTTACCGCATAAACAAGAACAGGGCGAAGAGATCGCCGATGATGAAAAGGAGAAATGTACGATGAGCGGGAATCTTCCAAACGCAACAAAGAATCTGGTATCTGTGGTAGGAAAAATTGACAGGGAGTTTGGCTTCAGTCATGAGTACTATGGAGAAGGCTTCTACAAAGCAAATCTTCTGGTTGACAGGCTGAATGAAACCAATGACAGAATTCCGGTCATAGTGTCCGACAGGCTTCTCGACATGGACAGCTGCTATGCCGGAAAATATATTTTCCTTGACGGAGAGTTCCGGTCCTACAATATCAAAGAGGAGGATCAGGCATCAAAGAAGCATCAACTGATGGTTTTTGCCCACGAAATCCGGATTGTCCCGGGGGACGAGGTCAAAAAGATCAGCAGAGATTACAATATATATATAGAAGGTTTTTTGTGCAGGCAGCCTGTTCACAGAGTGACTCCGCAGGGACGGGAGATCACGGAGCTCATGATATCCGTACAGCGGCGTTATGGGAAAAGCGATTACATTCCGTGCATCTGCTGGGGCCGGAATGCCAGGTATGCCGCAGGCTTTCATATGGGCGACAGGATATCGGTCAATGGGAGAATCCAGAGCAGGGATTATGTGAGCCACGTCCGGGAAAAGGAGGGGGAAAAGGTGACAGTGAACGAGGTTTCCGTCAAGCGCATAAGCCGGGCTGATACGGATGACCAGTGATGGACATTCACACAGGGGAACTTGTGGTTGCTTTTTTCTGCGTTCTGGGGTAAGATTGTGGGAGCACGAAGCGCGGAGCAATCCGTGACCTGCTTCTCGCAAGTTAAAAAAATGTAATTGTTGGGACCTCATTCATTCGGAATGCTTTGCACCTCATGTGGGCTGAACAATTACAAAGAATATGGTTATGAGGGAATAAGGATTATTATGACCAAAGGAATCACAGAGATTTACTGCGGAAACGGCAGAGGAAAGACAACACTTGCAATCGGGCAGAGCCTGAGGGCTTCTGTTCAGGGCAAAAGAGTGATCATCATTCAGTTCCTGAAGGGCAGAGAGAGGCGCGAGCTTGACTTCCTGGAGGAACTGGAAGGGCACGATATCAAAATATTCCGTTTTGAAAAGATGGAGAACTGCTATCAGGAGCTGAATGATCACGAGAAAGAGGAGGAGCGGCAGAACATCCTGAACGGGGTGAATTTTGCGCGCAAGGTCGTCAGCACGAATGAGTGCGACTTCCTGGTGCTTGATGAGGTCCTGGGCCTGGTGGAAATCGGGATCATCGACGCGGAGGCTCTGGGCGAAATCCTGAAAATGAAGGATGAAAGGATGCAGGTAGTACTTACGGGGACTGCCTTTCCGGAGCAGCTGAGACCTTATATAGACAGTATAACAGAATTAACAACCACGAATATTGCCAGGGAGGAATAGGTATGTCAGTATTTAAGGGCGCAGGATGTGCAATTGTTACTCCGATGTACAGTGACGGGAGGGTTAACTATGACAAGCTCGAAGAGCTTATCGAGTTTCAGATCTCCGGCGGTACTGACGCGATCATTATCTGCGGAACAACAGGAGAATCCTCTACACTGACTCACGGAGAGCACCTGAAGGCGATTGACTTTGCAATCAAAACGGTCAACCACCGGATCCCGGTCATCGCGGGAACCGGCTCCAACGCGACGGATACGGCAGTCATGCTTTCGACGGAAGCGGCTTCGTACGGAGCGGATGCGGTGCTGCTCGTTACTCCGTACTATAACAAAGCGACCCAGAAGGGCCTGATCCGGCATTTCACAACCATTGCGGAGTCTATCCCGGACACCCCGGTGATTCTTTACAATGTGCCGAGCCGGACCGGCTGCAACATTGAACCGGCGACGGCAGTTGCCATGGCGCGGAATGTAAAAAATATTGTGGGAATCAAGGAGGCCAGCGGCAATCTTTCCCAGATCGCAAAGCTGATGGCACTGGCTGACGGCTGCCTCGAGCTGTACTCCGGCAATGACGATCAGATCCTTCCGATCCTTGCCCTTGGCGGGCTCGGTGTCATTTCGGTGCTCTCCAACGTGGCTCCCAGGGAGACCCACGACATGGTGGCAAAATTCCATGAAGGGGACATCAAAGGCGCGATCGACCTTCAGCTGAAGTCTATCCCGCTCTGCAATGCTCTCTTCTGCGAAGTGAACCCGATCCCGGTCAAAGCTGCCCTGAATATGATGGGATTTGAAGTCGGACCGCTCCGCGGACCGCTGACCGAAATGGAGGATGAACATAAAATCAGGCTTGCAAAAGCCATGAAGGACTTCGGAATCGCATTGAAGGAGGGCTGAGAACCATGACAAAAGCAATCATGCACGGATGCAACGGCTACATGGGCCGTGTGATCTCGGAGCTGGCTGAAAAGGACCCGGAGATCGAGATTGTGGCCGGAGTTGATATTGCCGGTGACTGCCGGTTTGGATATCCTGTGTTTTCTTCCCTGAATGACTGCGATGTTCAGGCGGATGTGATCATCGATTTTTCCAGCGCTAAGGCGGTGGACAGTCTTCTCGATTACTGCGAGGCGAACACCATCCCGGTCGTCCTGTGTACAACGGGCCTGTCGGAGGAACAGATGGGGCGCCTTTCCGAAACCGCAAAGAAGACCGCGGTTCTGAAATCCGCCAATATGTCGCTGGGAATCAATACACTGCTGAAGCTTCTGAAGGCTGCCGCGAAGGTGCTTTCTCCGGCAGGATTTGACATGGAGATTGTCGAAAAACACCATAACCGCAAGCTGGATGCTCCCAGCGGTACTGCGCTGGCTCTGGCAGACAGCCTGAACGAGGCGCTGGACAATCAGTATCACTACGTTTTTGACAGAAGCCAAAGGCGTGAAAAGCGTGATGAAAAGGAAATCGGCATCTCTGCTGTGCGCGGCGGGACGATCGTCGGCGAACATGAGGTCATTTTTGCCGGAACGGATGAGGTGATCGAGCTGAAGCACACTGCCTTCTCACGTGCAATCTTCGGCAAGGGGGCGCTCGAAGCCGCAAAGTTTCTTGCCGGAAAGCCTGCCGGGCGGTATGATATGTCGGATGTGATTGAGGGGTAAATGTATGAGATTCCGCCCCTGTATCGATATTCATAATGGAAAGGTAAAGCAGATTGTGGGCGGCACTCTCCGGGACACCGGGGATGCTGCCCTCGAAAATTTTGCGTCGGAGCAGGATGCCTCCTGTTATGCGGCTCTCTATCGTGAGGAAGGACTCTGGGGAGGACATGTGATTATGCTGAACCCGGCTTCATCGCCCTGGTACGGGGAGACCCGCCGCCAGGCTCTTCTGGCGCTTGCGGCATTTCCGGGCGGGCTCCAGATCGGGGGCGGCGTAAATCCGGAGAATGCGGGAGAGTACCTTGACGCCGGCGCAAGCCATGTGATTGTGACGTCCTATGTTTTCAGGGATGGAAAAATCTCCTGGGACAATCTTGAAAGGATGCAGAAGGCTGTCGGGAAGGAACGCCTGGTTCTGGACCTGAGCTGCCGGAAGAAGGATGGCAGGTACTATATTGTGACGGACCGCTGGCAGAAATTCACCGACACCTGTGTCACGCCGGAAAACCTGAAGGTGCTGGGAGACCAGTGCAGCGAGTTTCTGGTGCATGCCGTTGATGTGGAGGGAAAGGCATCGGGGGTTGAGAAGGAGCTGGCGGCGCTTCTCGCGGAATACTGTGATATCCCGGTGACCTATGCAGGGGGCGTGGGAACCCTGTCCGACCTCGAAGATCTGCGGCATTTCGGCCAAAATCGGCTGGATGTCACGGTCGGAAGCGCCCTGGATCTGTTCGGTGGAACGCTTCCTTACAAAGATGTGATAACAATTGTGAAAAATTCATAAAAAATCTAGGAAAATTCTCAAAGATGTGATATACTATTCATATCAATCAGTAAAGGGGATGGATTTATGAATTTTATAATCAGTGGCAAGAACATTCCGGTATCTGATGGGCTCAGAACGGCTGTCGAGGACAAGCTCGGCAAGCTTGAGAGGTATTTCACTCCGGACACAGATGTCCATGTGACGCTCAGCATCGAAAAAGAGCGTCAGAAAATCGAGGTAACAATCCCTGTGAAGGGGAACATCATTCGTTCGGAGCAGACCAGCAACGACATGTATGTATCCATTGACCTTGTTGAGGAAGTGATTGAGCGTCAGCTTCGCAAGTACAAAAACAAGCTGATCCAGAAAAAGCAGGCGGCGGGCAATTTCCAGAAGGCTTATATCGACAATGAGTACGATGAGAATGAGGAAGTCAGAATCATCCGTTCCAAAAAATTCGATATCAAGCCGATGTACCCGGAGGATGCCTGTGTACAGATGGAACTGCTTGGACATAACTTCTTCGTGTTCTGCAATGCGGAGACCGACCAGGTCAATGTGGTTTACAAGAGAAAAGGAAATACCTACGGTCTGATTGAACCGGAAGTATAATGAGGAGGGCGCCTGCGGCGCCCTTTTTATATGGCGCGAAGCACCGCCGGCGGTCCGCATGAGAAAAGCGGAGCATTCCGAAACATGCACAGAATAGTTATTGCTTGCCATCCTTCCTTTAAAGTGTTAAAATAGACTTCGTATGTAATTTGTGCAAGAGGATTGGAGTACTATATATGAGTATATTTGACAAAATTTTCGGAACTCACAGTGAACGTGAGGTCAAGAGAATCATGCCGCTGGTGGAAAAGACTGAGAGCCTCCGGCCGGAAATGCAGTCTCTGACCGACGAACAGCTGCGGGCCAGGACGGACTGGTTTAAAGAGCGCCTGGCAAACGGAGAGACTCTCGACGATATTCTGCCTGAGGCATTTGCTACAGTCCGGGAAGCTGCGGTACGTGTGCTCGGCATGGAGCATTACCGTGTGCAGATCATCGGCGGAATCATCCTTCACCAGGGGCGTATCGCCGAGATGAAAACCGGTGAAGGCAAGACCCTTGTGTCAACTCTGCCGGCGTACCTGAACGCTCTGGAAGGGCGGGGTGTCCATATTGTTACGGTCAACGACTATCTGGCAAAGCGTGATGCCGAGTGGATGGGCAAGGTTCATGAATTCCTCGGACTGAAGGTCGGCGTTGTCCTGAACGACATGAAGCCGGAGGAGCGCCGCGAAGCCTACGCCTGCGACATCACCTATGTGACCAACAATGAGCTCGGGTTCGACTACCTGAGGGACAACATGGTCATTTATAAGGAACAGCTGGTGCAGCGTGAGCTCCACTACTGCATTATCGACGAGGTTGACTCGGTCCTGATCGATGAGGCCCGGACACCGCTGATCATCTCCGGCCAGAGCGGCAAATCCACCAAGCTGTATGAGGTGTGTGATATTCTTGCCCGCCAGCTTGAAAGAGGCGAGGCGAGCCATGAGATGACAAAGATGGCTGCCATCATGGGCGAGGAAGTCGTCGAAACAGGCGATTTCGTCGTGAATGAAAAGGATAAGATTGTCAACCTGACAGAGCAGGGTGTCGCGAAGGTCGAAAAATTCTTCAACATCGAAAACCTTGCGGATCCTGAAAACCTGGAGATCCAGCACAACATCATTCTTGCGCTGCGCGCAAACAACCTGATGCACAAGGACCAGGATTATGTTGTCAAGGACGATGAGATCCTGATCGTCGATGAGTTCACCGGCCGTATCATGCCGGGCCGCCGTTATTCGGACGGTCTCCATCAGGCGATCGAAGCGAAGGAGCATGTGAAGGTCAAGCGTGAGAGCAAGACTCTGGCGACCATCACCTTCCAGAACTTTTTCAATAAGTTTGACAAGAAGGGCGGCATGACCGGTACGGCTCTGACCGAGGAGAAGGAGTTCCGCGATATCTACGCGATGGACGTTGTGGAAATCCCGACCAACAAACCGGTGCAGAGGAAGGATCTCGATGACGCCGTCTATATGACGAAAAAGGAAAAATTCAACGCGGTCGTGGAAGCTGTCAAGGAAGCCCACGCGAAGAAGCAGCCCGTCCTGGTCGGTACAATCACGATCGAGACATCGGAGCTGCTCTCCCGCATGCTGAAGAGGGAAGGCATCCCGCACAACGTATTGAACGCCAAGTTCCATGAGATCGAGGCGGAGATCGTCGCCCAGGCCGGACAGGCCGGCGCCGTCACCATCGCGACCAACATGGCCGGTCGTGGTACGGATATCAAGCTGGACGATGTTGCCCGTGAGGCCGGCGGCCTCAAGATCGTCGGTACCGAGCGGCATGAATCGCGCCGTATCGACAACCAGCTCCGCGGACGTTCCGGCCGTCAGGGCGATCCGGGCGAATCCCGCTTTTACATCTCCCTTGAGGACGATTTGATGCGTCTGTTCGGTTCAGAGAGGCTGATGAAGATTTTCACATCCCTCGGTGTGGCGGAGAACGAGCAGATCGAGCATAAGATGCTTTCCAGCGCGATCGAAAAAGCGCAGGAGAAGATCGAGTTCAATAACTTCGGAATCCGTAAAAACCTTCTCGACTATGACCAGGTCAACAACGAGCAGCGTGAGGATATCTACCGTGAGCGCCGCCTTGTGCTTGACGGTGAGAATATGAAGGACGATATCACAAAGATGATCACGGATATCGTCGACGGAACCGTAAACCTGGTGCTCTCCGATGACGTGGATTCCGTTGACTGGGATCTTCAGGAATTCAATTCCGTGCTTCTGCCGATCATACCGGTACAGCCGCTGACCGAGGAGAAGGTGAAGGGCAAAAACCGGAACAAGGTGGGCGATGCCCTGAAGGAGGAGGCGCTTGCGCTTTACGATGCCAAGGAGAAGGAGTTCGAAAACCCCGAGCAGCTGCGTGAGATTGAGCGTGTTGTACTGCTGAAATCGATCGACAGCAAGTGGATGGATCATATCGATGATATGGAAATGCTGCGCCAGGGCATCGGCCTTGCGGCATACGGCCAGAGAGACCCGGTGGTTGAATACCGGATTCAGGCGTTCGACATGTACGAGGCGATGACTGAATCCATCAAGGAAGATACGGTCCGCATGCTCTACCGTGTCCATGTGGAGCAGAAGATTGAGCGTGAGCAGGTGGCGAAGGTTACCGGTACCAACAAGGATGACAGTGCCGGCCCGAAAAAGCCTGTGCAGCGGAAGGAAGTTAAGGTATATCCGAACGATCCCTGCCCGTGCGGCAGCGGCAAAAAATATAAACAGTGCCACGGCCGGAAGGCCGCGAAGGCATAAGAAAATGCACCCGGGACGGTTCATTTGCAGACCGCCCCGGGCTTTTTTTGTGTCTGATTACATCTGGCATCCTTTTTTACGTACAGATATTTACCGTTTGCGAAAATGCTCACCTTTTTACTGAAAAATGTGCTATAATAAGATTAGTTATTGTGAACTTTGACTGTGGCATCGGGTCTGAGGAGGAGGCATCATGCTGAAATATTATGACATTATTTCGAAAATGACACTGGAAGAAAAGTGCTATATGTTCTCGGGAGGCAATTTCTGGCAGACCCGGAGCATCGATCGTCTCGGGGTCCCGTCTATGGTCATGTCGGACGGCCCGAACGGTGTCCGAAAACAGGAAGGAGCGGGGGACCAGCTGGGCCTTAATCCAGCGCTCCCGGCCACATGCTTTCCCTCAGCAGCCACGGTAGCCAACTCGTGGGATCCGGCTCTGGGTGAGGAGATCGGAAAGTGCCTCGGGGATGAGGCGGCGCGCCAGGATGTGGATGTTCTGCTCGGCCCCGGGCTCAACATCAAGCGCTCACCCCTCTGCGGGCGGGACTTTGAATATTTCTCCGAGGATCCGTATCTTGCGGGAAAAATGGCGGCAGCCTATGTCCGGGGAATTCAGAGTGAGGGCGTTTCCGCGTGCCCGAAACATTTCGCGGTCAATTCCCAGGAACTTCGCCGTATGGCATCGGATTCTGTTCTGGATGAGAGGACGCTCCGCGAAATCTACCTGACAGCCTTTGAGATCGTTGTAAAGGAGGCGGATCCGCATTCGATCATGTCCTCCTACAACCGTGTTAACGGTGTGTATGCCAACGAAAACCGCCACCTGCTCCGCGAAATTCTGGTAGATGACTGGGGCTTTAACGGATACGTAGTCTCCGACTGGGGCGCATCCAACGATTATTCCGCCGGAGTGGCGGCAGGAGCCCATATGGAGATGCCGGGAACCGGGGATGATTCGGGAGCGCAGCTTCTGAAAAGCGTGAAATCAGGCAAGGTCAGCGAGGAATGGATTGACCAGATGCTGGATGAGCTGCTGGCGGTAGTCTTTTCGACAACGAAAGCCGTGGCGAAAAAACGCGGGACCGCGATCGATATGGATGCCCATCACGCAATGGCAGCGAAAGCTGCGGAGGAATCCATTGTGCTTTTGAAGAACGACGGGATCCTTCCGCTGAAAAAGGGAGTCTCTGCCGCGCTGATCGGTGACTTTGCCGCAAAGCCGAGATACCAGGGGGCGGGTTCCTCGGAGGTCAATGCCTCCCGGACCGACAGCATCCTTTCGCTGATCAAAGAATATGATATTAACATCTGCGGATTCGCGAAGGGATATCACCGTGCAGGCCCGCCGGACAGCTCCCTCGAAAAGGAGGCGGCAGCCCTTGCGAAGAAAGCCGATGTGGTGCTGATGTTTATCGGGCTTGACGAGATTTCCGAGTCTGAAGGCCTGGACAGAAAGCACATGAAGATGCCGAAGAGCCATCTGAGCCTTCTGAAAAAAGTCTCCAAAGTGAACAAAAACATCGTTGTGATCCTTTCTGCCGGCTCTCCTGTGGAAATGCCGTGGATCTCGAAGACGAGTGCCGTGCTTCACGCTTATCTTGGAGGCCAGGCCGGCGCATCGGCTGTGCTGAAGGCGCTGACGGGTCAGATCAATCCGTCCGGAAAGCTCGCCGAGACTTATCCCATGAAGTACGAGGATGTCTCCTCAGCTCCGTATTTTCCGGCAAAGGAACGTACAGCGGAGTACCGCGAGGGCCTGTTTGTCGGCTACCGCTACTACGACACCGCAAAGGTTCCTGTGCGGTTCCCGTTCGGCTACGGCCTTTCCTACACGACCTTTGCCTACAGCGGTCTCACGATTGACCAGGACGGGGATTCCCCTGAGCATGTAAAATGCCGGTTTACGGTCAAAAACACAGGAACCATGGCCGGAGCGGAGATCGCGCAGATTTATGTATCGGCAAAAGAGAGCCGCATTTTCCGCCCTGCAAAGGAACTGAAAGGTTTTGCAAAGGTATTCCTGAAGCCGGGAGAGAGCCGGGAAGTTACGATAGAACTGGACGACAAGGCGTTCCGCTATTTCAACAGTAAAACAAACCGCTTCGAGATCGAGGGCGGATCCTATGAGATCCTGGCGGGTGCTTCCTCGGAGGACATCCGCCTGAGACAGGCGATCCATGTCCGGGGGACCGGTGCGGAGATTCCCTACGATGCCGAAAAACTGCCCCACTATTACGCGGGAGATGTGAAAAACATCCCGGACAGTGAGTTTGCGGAGCTTTTGGGGTATCCCATCCCTGACGGAAAATGGTCGGGAGAACTGGATGTCAATGACGCGATCTGCCAGATGTATTACGCGAAGAACCCGATTGCGAGGCTTGCCTTCCACATCATGAACGGGATGCTGAAAAAGTCCGAGAAAAAAGGAGTCCCGAACCTGAACCTCATGTTTGTCTTCAACATGCCGTTCCGCGGAATCGCGAAGATGACCGGCGGCATGGTAACCATGGAGATGGCGGAGGGGATCGTTTCGCTCGTGAACGGCCATATTATCAGAGGAGCAGGACAGCTCGCCGGCGGCTTCTTCCGCTCCCTCAGAAAAAGATAACGGTTTACGTGTAAAAAGGCGCATTCCGCGAGATATCAGGGAGATTCTTCCGGCGGAATGATATAATCGGGAACAGAATACCGTAGTATGCAGCTGTTAAAAAAGGAGATGGGCCATGAAAAAAACGACTTTTAACGAGGACTGGACGGTAAGATGCCTCACAAGGGATGAGGAGCCCCGGAAAGTGACCATCCCGCATGACGCGATGATCAGCGAACCCCGGACGCCCGACAGCAGGGGCGAAGGGAATATCGGCTGGTACATCGGCGGGGATTATGAGTACACCAAAACCTTTGATGTGCCGGAAAGCATGAAGGATCAGAAAGCCCTGTTCGAGTTTGAGGGCGTGTACCAGCAGGCAGAGGTTTACATCAACGGGGAAAAAGCCGGGTTCCGCCCCTATGGCTACACAAACTTTTATATTGACGCGGATGAGTATCTGAAATACGGCGAGGAGAATGAAATCCGTGTCATCGCAAAGAACAGCGAGCAGCCGAACAGCCGCTGGTATACGGGCACCGGAATTTACCGCCCCGTGATTCTGTGGACATCCGACAAGGAAGCGTATATTCCGGTGAACGGAGTCAAAATCAGGACACTCGATTACTCAGAGGGAAAAATCGAGGTGAAAATCACAACCTCAAAACCGGGCGATGTGCTGCTTGAGATTCTGGACGGGGACAGCGTCGTCGCCTCCAGAGAATACACAAGCTCCAAAAACAAGGTCAGCGTTCCGGTCACGGTTCCCGACGCGAAGCTCTGGGATACCGATCATCCGTATCTGTACACCTGCAGGGTGACGTTCGGGGACGATGTCGTGACCGAAACCTTCGGAATCCGCACGCTTGACTGGAACCCGCAGCACGGAATGACAATCAACGGGAAAAGGGTGGTTCTCCGCGGGGCATGCATCCACCACGATAATGGATTCCTGGGGGCCTGCGCGTTCCCGGAGGCTGAGGAGCGAAAAGTCAGGCTGCACAAGGAGAACGGCTACAACGCGCTCCGCAGCGCCCACAATCCCTGCTCCAAAGCAATGCTGGAGGCCTGCGACCGCCTCGGCATGCTGATGATGGATGAATACGTGGATGCCTGGTACATGCACAAGACCCGGTATGACTATGTGACGTTTGTAAAGGACTGGTGGAAGCAGGACCTCAAGGACATGGTGGACAAGGACTACAACCATCCCTCTGTGATCATGTACTCTACTGGAAACGAGGTCGCCGAGACAGCCCAGAAAAAGGGAATCGAGTTTACCGGCCGCATGACGGAGTACCTGAATCATCTGGATGAGACCCGCCCGGTCACCTGCGGCATCAACATCTTCTTCAACTTTCTGAGCTCCATCGGCTTTGGCGTGTACAGCGACGAGAAGGCCGAAAAAGAGGCAAAGGCGGCTGAAAACAAGCAGGGCAAGGCGAAAAAATCCTCCGTCGGGTCGGAGTTCTACAATAAACTGGCCTGTGTGATGGGCGACAAGTTCATGAAATTCGGCGCGACGCTCCATGCGTGCGACGTGAAGACCCGGGACGCCTATGCCAACATGAATGTGGCGGGCTACAATTACGGAATCTGGAGATACCGCCGTGACGCGAAAAAATATCCGGAACGTCTGATTCTGGGCTCCGAGACCTTCTGCAAGGACGCATGGCTTTTCTGGAAAATCGCGAAGGATGTCCCGCAGGTGATCGGTGATTTTGTGTGGGCCGGAATGGACTACATTGGCGAGACAGGAATGGGAGCGCCGGAGTACGGCGACTACAAGATGACAGAGCCCGAGACCCAGATGACCGGAGGAAACGGGCGGATCGATATCACCGGAAAGCCCCGCGCAGAGGCTGCCTACACCAGGGTTGCCCTGGAGCAGGAGGCAGGACCGTACATCGGTGTCCAGCCTGTTGACCGCGATGATGACCCCGCTCTTACCGGATGGTCGCTGACCAAGGCGGTCGAGAGCTGGTCCTGGGAAAACTGTGAAGGAAAGACAGCCACCGTCGAGATCTATTCAATGGCGGACCGGGTTCAGGTGCAGGTAAACGGCCGTACCGTCGGCCAGAAAAAGACCAGCAAAACCGGAAGAACTATCTTCAAGGTACCCTATGAGTCCGGACGGATCACCGCGATCGCCTACGATGCGGACGGCGTGGAATCCGGAAGGTACGAGATGTGCTCGGCAGGAAAGGAGACGGTGCTCCAGGTTCTGCCGGAGTGCGAAACCGTGTGCCCGGACGGTCTGGCTTATGTCCGCTTCCGCTACACCGATGAGAACGGAATCTGGAAGCCCCAGGAGCGCCATATGCTGACCGTGAATGTGGAGAACGGTACACTCCTCGGACTTGGGAGCGCGAATTCGTACTATGTCGGCAATTACACGACCGACACAACAGATACATATTATGGCGAAGCACTCGCGGTCATCCGCGCGGACGGCAGCGGCGATGTGAAAGTTACAGTAACGGAAGACGGCGGAAAAGAAGCAGGTGAGGCATTAATCACAGTGAAAGGAGAATGCGAATGAAGACAAAGCAGGCATTAAACCCCTACATGGCCAGCTGGGAGTATGTGCCCGATGCCGAACCGCACATTGTGGACGGCAGGGTGTATGTGTACGGCTCCCATGACATTTTCAACGGCATCAATTTCTGCCTGGGTGATTATGTGTGCTGGTCCGCTCCGGTCGATGACCTCGGCAACTGGAAGTATCACGGCGTGATCTTCAGGAGAGAGCAGGACCCTGCGGCTCCGAGGATCAAGGTGACGAACGGACTCGCCGCTCCGGATATGGTCGTCGGCCCGGACGGCAGGTACTACCTGTACTATTTTATGGGCGGCACCAAGATGATTTCTGTTGCTGTATGCGATGAGCCTGCCGGAAAGTATGAATTTTACGGCTATGTCAAGTATCAGGACGGAACTCCCATCGGCAAGCGGAACGAGCCGTTCCAGTTCGACCCGGGCTGCCTGATGGATGAGGACGGACGGCTTTACATGTACACAGGCTTTGCTTTCGGCGGCAACCCGATCCTTCTGGACGGTTCCCAGCCGACAAAAAAAGGCCCCATGTACTTCGAGATCGACACGAGCGACATGCTGACCGTCATCTCCGGCGATGACCTCCACTATATCGGCGTTCTGACCGGGGATGAGGCCAAGGGGACCCCGTATGAAGAGCAGCCCTTCGGAGAGGCGAGCTCGATGCGGAAATTCAACGGAAAGTATTATTTCATCTACAGCTCCCTGAACAGCCACAATCTCTGCTATGCTGTCAGTGACAAACCGACGGAAGGCTTTGAGTACGGCGGAATTCTGGTGAGCTGCGGCGATATCGGCCTTCCGGGTGTTCCGGATGTGAAGCATGCACATATGGATACCGGGAATACCCACGGCAGCCTGATTGAGATCGAAGGAAAGTATTATATCTTTTACCACCGCCACTCCAACCGCAAGCAGTCCTCCCGGCAGGGCTGTGCTGAGGAGATCCGCTTTGAGGACGGAAAGTTCTATCAGGCCGAAATGACCTCCTGCGGACTGAACGGCGGGCCGCTTGAAGGAAAAGGAAATATTCCTGCCTACTGCGCCTGCAATGTGTACGGAAAGAGCGGGACGCGCTTCCTCTCGATGATCAAATATCCGAAGGGGAACAGCCCTTATCTGACCCAGAAGGGCTCCGACCGCGAGACCGGCCCGGATCAGTATGTTTCGAACTTCTGCACGGACTGCACCGTCGCGTTCAAGTACATTGACCTTTCGCACACGAAAAAGATCAGGGTCAATCTGCAGGGCTACGGAACCAACTGCAACGTGGTGATCCGGACGAAGGAGGACGGTGAGATCATCTGCCGCATCCCGGTCCGCACCTGCAGGACGGAGAAGGGATTTACCGGTCAGCTTCCGGAAGGACTCGGCGAAAAAGAGGCTCTCTATTTCAGCGTGGAAGGAAAAGGAACCTTTGACTTTATTTCCTTTGACCTGGCATAACGGGCATCCGGAAAGGAGAGATTACTATTGAATAAAAAATCGTTTTTTGACAATCCTGTTCTGAAGACGAAAATCACATCGCAGAATGTCAAGCTCCAGGAGATGCTGATCGGTTATTTTGTCGCGCCGATGTGCGCGATGCTTGCCAACTCCATCTTCGGGTCCTACCTGTCCAGATATTATTCGGATGTTCTGGGCTGGACCAAGTTCGGGGCATTCTCCGCGCTGCTCCCGATCGTCTCCGTCATCTTCGTGATTGCCGGAAACCTGCTGATCGGACAGTGGATCGATAAAACCAGAACCAGCGCCGGAAAGGCGCGTCCGTACCTGCTTTTGTCGATCCCGCTTCTGGCAGCGGCGATCATTCTGATGTTTATGACGCCGACGGGCGGAAGCAACATCGTCCAGATGGGATTTATCGCTGTAACCTACAACCTGTACTATGCGATCGCATATCCCTGCTACTATACGGCGCACAGCTCCATGGTATCGCTTTCCACCCGGAATTCCAACCAGAGAGGTCTTCTGGCAACCCTGTCCAACGCGGGCATGGTGGCCGCGGCGGGTGTCGGAGCCAGCATTGTGGTTCCGATTCTTCTGCAGCCCTTCATGTTTGTGACGGATGACAGCGGCGTGATCGATATCGCGGCCAGCTACGGCAACTGGAGGATCCTCTCCATTGCGCTTGCCCTTGTGACCGGCATCGGCATTCTTTTCGAGTACTGGTACACGAGAGAGCGCATTACCGAGGAAGAGATGGCGCTCGGCGTGCAGAAAGAGACCATCCCCACCAGCAGGCACATCCAGGTCTGCACCAAAGAAAAGCTCTGGTGGATGGTAATTCTTTTCATCCTGATCTTCCAGGCAGGGCAGCTGATCAAAAACACCTCGATGAGCTACTACGCCAGATGGATGTTCAGCTCAGTGCTGGATTCCTCGAATCCTGAGAGCGCTTCGGGAGCCCTGATGTCCACCCTCGGACTGATCGGCGGTCTGCCGTCCGCGGTCGGCATGGTAATCGCCTGGCCGCTGGCCAGCAAGCTCGGCAAGCGCCGCGCTATCGTAATCGGACTTGCCTTTTCGTTCATCGGCGGCCTTGTCGCGTTTATCAATGTCCACAATTTCGGCATTGTGTGCGCCGGCGTTGTCCTGAAGGCGATCGGCATCATCCCGGCTCAGTATGTCATGCTTGCCGTACTCTCCGATGTTCTTGACCATCTTGAGGCAAAACACGGTTTCCGGAGCGACGGTTTTACGATGTCCATGTACGGAGCCATCATGGTCGGCCTTCTGGGTCTTGCGATCGGTATCGTAAACGGAGTTCTCTCCGCCAGCGGTTATGACGCGACACTCACAAAGCAGAGCGCGGGTACCGAGACAATGATCATTGTCGTGTACCTGATGATGGACCTGATTTCCTTTGTTCTCTCTATCATCTGTCTGGCAAAGATGGATGTTGAAAAATACGCTCAGGAGGATCATGACGCGATCATCGCCCACCAGAAGGCAGCAGTGCTGGCCGAGGGCGGAACCTGGATCGAGCCGGAAGAAAGAGCCCGCCTTGAACAGGAGGAGGCTGACCGGAAGGCCGAGGAGGCCAGGATCGCCGAGCTGAAGGAGAGATGCAAAAAACAGGGACTTTCCTTCGAGGAGGAGGAGAAAAAGTACCAGGAGAAGCTGGCTTACAAGAAAGAACACCCGAGCATCATTGATAAACTGATGGGCGGAATGTAAAACAACATTACAGGGAGGAAAAAAAATGGCTAAAAAAGTACCATCCGGCGGATTGTGGAGAGGCCTCGCGGCATTTACGGCCAGTCTGCTGGCAATCAGTGTCGGCGCCACATCCATTGTCCAGAACAACGCGGCATTCATCAACCAGAAACTGGGCCTCACCAGCTTTAAGGTAGTGGATACGGCAGAAGGAGAAGAGAAGGATTCCATCTACTTCAAGTCGGAGTTTGCCAGCCTTCAGGAGCTGATCGAAGCAAAGGAAGCCCTGGCAGCGGAAATCGCGTCAGAGGGGACTGTCCTGTTTAAAAACCTGGACAATACGCTTCCCCTTGATATCTCATCCGAGAATGTGACCCTGTGGGGACTGAACTCAATTAACCCGACACTTGGCGGCATGATTGGTTCCTCTGTTTCCATCAACAGCGATGAAGGTCAGGTTCAGTACGACATTGTGAGCGCGCTGACAGAGAGAGGCTTCAATCTCAATCAGGATATGATTGACCTTTATCAGAGCGAGGATGTAAACGGAACCTACGGAAGAAAGGGCGGCCATGCGCTGACACCTTCCTTCGGAAAAACTTATGAAAACCCGGCTGCCTACAATGTCGGCGAGGCTCCTGACAGCATCTACGACGATGATGTCCTGAAGAGCGCTGATGACACGGCGGCAATCGTGGTTCTTTCCCGCGACAACTCCGAGGCGGCGGATTACAACCCGAACATGACCAGCGCAAATGAGGATGACAGCTTTGAACGTCCGCTGGCGCTTTCGGACAATGAGAAGGCCGTGATCGACCTTGCGAAGGAGCACAGCTCCAAGGTGATCGTCCTGATCAACTCCGACAACCCCATCGAGATCGAAGACCTGAAGAACGATGACGCCATCGGAGCCATCATCTGGACCGGCGCTCCCGGCATGGACGGTTTCCTCGGCGCAGCCGATGTTCTCTCCGGAGAAGTCAATCCTTCCGGACACATCGCGGACACCTACGCCGTGAATTCCGCTTCCGCTCCGGCTCTGGTGAACTTCGGCGTGTACATGTACACCAACAATTCCCAGGACGGCACCGGCGACCAGCTCACCGAGGACAACAAGGGCGACTGGTATCTGGTAGAATCCGAGGGAATCTACACAGGATACAAATACTATGAGACCAGGTACGAGGACAGTGTTCTTGGACAGGGGAACGCGGATGCCGAGGACGGCGCTACCAACGGCGGCGCATGGAACTGGGACGACGAGGTATCCTATTCCTTCGGCTACGGCCTTTCCTACACGACCTTTGAGCAGAAGCTGAACTCGGTAGACGTCACCGTCGGCGAGACCGGAACAGCCAGCGTGAGCGTTACCAATACCGGCGATGTGGCCGGCAAATCGGTCGTACAGCTCTATGTGCAGGCACCTTACACCGAGGGCGGCCTTGAAAAATCGGCAATCCAGCTGGTCGGCTTTGCAAAGACCGGTATTCTGGAGCCCGGTGCTTCGGAGGATGTGACGGTTGAATTCGACCCGATGTACATGGCAAGCTACGATGAAAATGCCGAGAAGGCAGACGGCACGGTCGGTGCGTGGAGCCTTGAGGCAGGCGACTACTACTTCGCAATCGGCAACGGCGCGCATGAGGCCCTGAACAATGTTCTGGCACAGAAGAACGGAAACGACGACGGCCTTGTCATGACGGCAGACACCGAGGAGATCAATGCGGACAACGCGATCCTCTGGAACCTGGCTGAGACCGATATCGAGACCTATTCCGCAGGCGTGGAGAACCAGCTGCAGGATATGGACATCAACAAGCTGATCGAGGGCACCGTGGAATACACAACCCGTTCCGACTGGACAAAAGGCTGGACACCGGTTGAGGCGATCACCCCGACCGAGGATATGATGAAAGGCCTCAGGGACGAGCTGTATACCCTGAGCGAAAACTCCGACGGCGAAGCAACCTGGGGCGTTGACAGCGGCATGAAGCTCATCGACATGATGACCTTTAACGAGGACGAGACCTTCTCAGGAGCTGTGGACTTTGATGACCCGATGTGGGATACCCTTTTGAACCAGATCACACTCGATGAAGCAATCAACTTTGCGGAGCATGCGGGCGACGACTTTGAGAATCTTGATTCCATCCAGCTTGCAAAAGTGTACGCAAACGACGGACCTCTGGGCTACACCGGCGACCAGGTGGGCGGATACTTTGTAAGATGGTCCACCGACCAGAAGGATACCAACCCCTATTACATCGCAGAGGGTGACGACTACGCGGGATACCGTATGGCAGTGATGCCGACCGAGCCTGTCGTTGCGGCAACCTTCAACAAGGAACTGATTGAGCGTGAAGGACAGCTCCTCGGCGAGGACGGCCTGTGGGCAAAAGAAAGCTCGATCTTCGCGCCGGGCCTGAACCTGCACAGAAGTGTGTACTGCGCGCGTAACCATGAGTATTATTCCGAAGATTCCGTACTCACAGCATACATGGGCAACGCTCTTTCCATCGGACTTAAGAGCAAAGGAACAATGGCGGAGCCGAAGCACTTTGCATTCAATCATCAGGAGATGAACCGCTCCGGTATTTCCACCTTCATGACAGAGCAGGCAGCCCGTGAAAACGAGCTCCGCGGCTTCCAGATGGCACTTTCCACCAACAACGCGCAGGGTCTGATGAGCGCATTCAACCGCGCAGGTACTTCCTACTCAGGCGCGTACAGAAATCTGCTTGTCAACATCCTTAGAAACGAGTGGGGATACAAGGGCTGGATCGTAACCGATATGATCA
>CAMOXX010000025.1 GCA_946629475.1 uncultured Blautia sp.
CACCGAGGCATCTCTGAGCGAGGAGTACACAGCTCTCCTGACGGATCTTATGGACTATGTAAAATCCGAGAATATCCGGATTCTGTTCATGATCGTTCCTCAGGCACTGAACGAAGATCCGCTTTCCCAGGTGTATGCGGCAGAACGGATTGTCAGGGAGGAGGGGTTCGACTGTATCAACCTGAGGGAAAAGATGGATGAGATCGGGCTCCAGGCTTATGAGGATTTTGAGGACAATCACCACACGAATATTCACGGTTCCCTGAAGTTTACGGACTATTTCAGCCGATTCCTTGCGGATACGTACGGCTTTGAGAACAAGAAGGACCGGCCGGGCTATGAGATCTGGGATAACAGCTATACATCCTATTCGGAGGAAATTGCCCCATACACGCTGGACCTGGAGAGAGAGTATTATCCCAGAGATTATTCCCTTGCAGTGCCTGTGCTTACAGGTGTCTCGCAGAACGGGCAGGAGATTACGCTGACGTTCGAGGGTTCGGAAGGTGCGGACGGATATGTGGTTTACCGGAAGCTTTCATCCGGTTCGGGATGGGAGAGAGTGAGCGGCGATCTTGAGGACGTTGATTCCTATACCGAACAGGCGGGAGCGGCAGGCACCTATACTTACACGGTGGTACCATATATGATTCAGGACGGTGTGCAGAAGTACGGTAATTTTGATTATATCGGAATCAGTCTTGCCGTGGCGGAAGCTTCCTGAGGAGAATATTCAGATGAGAACACTGTCTGGGAAACATAAAAATTTAATCAAAACCACCGCATTTCTTGTACTTTTATGTACGGTGTTTTTCAGCCTCCAGCCTTTTTTCGGGGTAAGGGATTATACAATCTATTCCAGGGAGGAATGGCTTTCGTCGGAAAAGCTGAACCACCCGGACGCGGTTTATGTAGGATCCAGCCAGGTGTTCCGGTGTTTTCTTTCACCCTATGCCTGGAAAAACACAGGGATCTCCGTTTTTTCCTATTCCTTTCCATCGCTGCCGGCTTCCGCGCTGAAATATAAAATCATCGAAGCCCGGAAATCACATCCGGATGCCCTGTATATCATCAATCTGGACAGCTTTAAGGGCAGGCGGGTCCCGAAGCTGCAGGACCTTCACAACGCGGCGGACTACATGCCTTTTTCCCTCAATAAGATCAAAATGATCTTTGACATGTATGAACAGAAAGAAGATGAGCAGGAAGGAATTCTGGAATACTTTTTTCCGCTTCTGCGGTTTCATTCCGGATGGGATGAGATGACCGAGAATGATTTTGTGCATCCGGTGTACCGGACCATGGGGGCGACACAGTATCAGGGATTCCTTGAGGACATCACAGACAATACCAGAAACCTGACGCTCTATGAGCCCGACCCGGACGAGGAACATATCCGGGATGAGGAGATCCTTATGGACCTCCTGGAATACATCAAAGCTGAGGATGTAAAAGCCCTCTTTATCGTGCTGCCTCTGGCAACGTCGCGCGATACCGTTACCCAGACCCATGCGGCGGAGCGGATAGTGCGGGAAGCCGGAATGGACTGCCTCAATCTGAAGGAACGGCTCGATGAGATCGGGATGCAGCCGGACCTGGACTATGAGGACAAGGAACATACCAATATCCATGGAGCCCTGAAAATCACCGCATATCTGGCGCCGTATCTGGCGGACAGCTATGGATTTCCGGACCGCCGGGAGGAAGCCGGCTGGGATGCGTGGAATGAATGCGCGGAACTGTATGATTCGGCTGTAAGCCCTTATGTGCTCGATTTTGAACGTGATTTTCTGGCGAGGGACTATTCGCTCTCCATACCGGAAATCACGGATATCTATGCGGACGGATCCTCGGCCGCGCTGGAATGGCAGGCATCGGATGGAAGTCCTGCCGGATACTTCGTGTACAGAAAAGGGACAGGCGGCTGGGAGAGAATCGCTGTTTTGGATCCGGATGCTGAAGTCTATCAGGATACGGGGCTGGAGCCCGGGGAATATACCTATACGGTGGTTCCTTTTTCGGGAGACGGACAGGCAGCCCGCTGCGGCAATTTTAACTATTCCGGCCGGAGCATAATCATAGAAGGAGAATAAAACGGATGGCAATGTCGATTGTCTCACTGAAATTTTCGGTATTTCTCGCCGCGGTATTTGCATTATATTTTGCCGTTCCGATCAAATACCGATGGACGGTACTTCTGGCGGCAAGCTGGGTCTTTTACTGGATCAACAGCGGCTGGCTGACTGCCGTTCTGGTCCTGGACATCGGAATCACCTTCTTTTTCGGGAGGTGGATCGGCAGGATCTACGAAAAAGGCGAGGCGGAGATCAGCAATGACGCTCTGACGAAAAAAGAGAAAAAGGCGGCAAAGGCCCGGATCAAAAACCGCGGGAAGCATGTCATGACTGCGGGGATCCTGCTGAACCTTGCAATGCTCCTCGTACTGAAATACTCCAACTTTTTCGCTTCCTCTGCGAACTCAGTCCTTGGGAAATTCGGGGCGGGTTTTCAGCTTCCGATGCTGAATCTCCTTCTGCCCCTGGGAATATCGTTCTATACGCTCCAGGCCATCGCCTATCTGACGGATATTTACAGGCAGAAAATCAAGGCGGACACTTCGTTTTTTAAGTTTGCCCTGTTCATGTCCTTCTTTCCGCAGATCATTCAGGGGCCGATTCCGAGATACCATCAGCTGGCCGGCCAGCTGGCCGAAGGACACACCTTCGACTATGACCGCTTTACCAGGGGGATTCAGCTGATCCTCTGGGGAATGATGAAAAAGCTGATTATCGCTGACAGGCTTGCCATCCCGGTCGCGGAGCTGTTCGACAATTACGGAAAGTATCACGGCATGGTCCTCTTTTTCGCTGCCGCGCTCTATGGAATACAGGTGTATACGGATTTTTCCGGCGGCATGGATATTGCCAGAGGTATCTCCCAGGCGGTGGGAGTCAATCTGGAACTGAATTTCCGGCAGCCCTATTTTTCGACATCCGTGGAGGATTTCTGGCGGAGATGGCACATCACGCTGGGCAGCTGGATGAAGGACTATGTGTTTTATCCGCTTTCGCTCTCCAAAACCTTTGTGGCGATCGGCAAAAAAAGCCGTAAGGTTCTCGGGCAGTTTATCGGAAAGAGGCTGCCGTCCTTTCTGGCCATGTTTATCGTGTATTTTCTTGTCGGTTTCTGGCATGGGCCGAGCTGGAAGTATATCGCCTATGGCCTGTGGAACGGGATTTTTATCGTTGCCGGTATCCTGCTGACGGATGTTTACGGCAGAATCCGGAGCGCCCTGAGGATCCGGGATGATGCCTTTTCGTGGAAAGTGTTCCAGATGTGCAGGACCTTTGTCATCATCTCCCTGGGGAGGTTTTTTTCCAGGGCAGATGGCTTCAGGGCCGCACTCACTATGATGAGAAGGATGCTGGTCAGCTGGCAGAGCCCGGCATTCCTGCTCGACGGGACGATGGCAAAGCTGGGACTGTCCTCAGCCAACTGGATGCTGATCCTGGTATCGCTCCTTGTGCTCCTGATTGTGGGGATCCTCCATGAAAGAGGAATCGAAATCCGGAACGGAATTGCAGCGCAGCCGCTGATTTTCCGATGGGCTCTTTATCTGTCGGCCATCGTGATCCTCCTGATATTCGGGATGTACGGGCCGGAATATGACAGTGCGAGCTTTATCTACGGAAAGTTCTGAGGAAGGAAACAAAAATGATGATTTTAGAATGCCTTGAAAAGAATGCAGAAAAATATCCTGGTAAAACTGCTTTTTCGGACAGCCGTGGTGAAATTACCTGGGATGCGCTGATGCGCGATGTGAAAGCCGCGGCAACTGCGGTTATCAGCATGGTTCCCGAAGTGAACCGTCCGGTGGCTGTACTGATCGACAGGAATATCGAGAGCGTCATTGCCTTTCTGGCCACCGCCGTCAGCAGGAACTTTTATGTCCCCGTTGACCTGACACAGCCGGAGGAGAGAGTCCGCTCCATCTTTCAGCAGATCCGGCCTTCCCTCACGATCGCGGCATGCAGCATCCCTGAGGGTTACGCTGAGATTCTGACCGGAAACCTGCTTGAGATCAATTCGATACGGAATACCCCCGCCCGGGAGGACCTGATCGAGGAGCGGCAGAAGAATGCTCTGGATACAGATCCGCTTTACGCAATCTGCACTTCCGGGTCGACCGGAGTGCCGAAGAGCGTGCTGATCCCGCACAGGGCGGTAAATGATTTTATCCCGGTATTCTGTGAAACGTTCGGGCTGACGGAAAGTGATGTGTTTGGAAACCAGGCCCCGTTTGATTTTGATGTGTCCGTGAAGGATATCTACTCGGCAATCTGGTGCGGCGCAAGTGTTTTTATCATCCCAAAGGTCTGCTTTGCGATGCCCAAGCTTTTAATGAAGGAGCTGGACCAGAGAAAAGTTACGACTATTATATGGGCGGTTTCGGCGCTGTGCATTGTGGCCGGCATCAACGCCTTTAAGCACCTGAGGCCCGGGCATCTGAGACGGATCATGTTTTCCGGTGAGGTGATGCCCGTGAAGATGCTGAAGGTCTGGATGAATCAGTACCCGGACGCGCTTTTCGTGAATCTGTACGGACCGACCGAAATCACCTGCAACTGCCTGTACTATATCGTTGACCATAACAGGGAGTACGAAAAGCTTCCGCTCGGCATCCCCTTCAAAAATGAGAAGGTTGTCTTTCTGGATGAAAACAACTGCGAAATCCGGACGGGCGGTACGGGGGAAATCTGTGTCATGGGAACCTGCCTTGCGCTTGGCTACTACCGGGATATCAAAAAGACCGATGAGGTCTTTGTGCAGAATCCCCTGAACAGCTGCTGGCATGAGGTGATGTACAGGACCGGCGACCTTGCCGTTCTGAAGCCTGACGGGCAGTACTACTTTACGGCGAGAAAAGATTTCCAGATCAAGCATATGGGGCACCGGATCGAGCTGGAGGAGCTTGAGACCCATATTCAATCCCTCGAGAACGTGATGAGGGCAGTCTGCATTCTCGACGAGGAACGCAATAAGATTGTCTGCTTCTATAAAGGGAGCACCGGTCAGGCGGAAATGGTGGTCGCGCTGCGAAAGAAGCTTCCCAAATACATGATCCCAAATATCTTTGTGCAGATCGAGGATTTTCCTGTGACCAAAAACGGGAAGGTCGACCGCCGGAAGCTTAAGGAGATGTGGAAGGAAGGCCAGGTAACCGGCTGATGGAGAAAATCGGTTCTTTTGAAGAGTTCAGAGAGATTTCTGCAGAGGAAAAGAAAAAATGCGGGAAGCTCCTCACCAACCTCCCCGTTTTCCCGGAAACGATGAGAAACGATATCGAAAAGGGAAGGCTGTTCTTTGCGGAACACCCGGGCGGAGCGGTATTTGCGGCAGATGAGGGACGGTATTACAGGATCATGTATATCTGGGACGCGGCGAAGGAAACCGGCAGGCTTTTCTTTGACAAGCCCGCGGTGATTGATGAGATCAATTATCTGGGAAAGCGTGACCTTTATCTGCAGCAGCTCGGCGGACATCTGGAAACAGCAGGCTTCGGCCTGTACCGAAGGAATCTCCAGGTCGTGAAGGAGCTGTCAGGTCATGCGGAGGATGGCGGTCCGCTGTCCGATACAGATGGCGGAGGAAGCGCTGACACAATCCGTTACCGCCTCTGCACACCGGAGGAGATGGAGCAGGCAGGAACTCTGTGGAAAAGCTCCCTGGATCTTTTTGACATTCCGGCGGACCACTTCCGCCTTACAGAAGGCTCCGCAGTGATGGGCGCTTTTACCGAAAACGGGGAGATGGCGGGCTGTCAGTGGTGGCAGCACGGCAGGAGAAACAGTGAAGGAAGGCATACGGCCGTCAGGGAAGACTGCAAGAGAAAGGGGATCGCGTCATCCCTGATCGGGCTTTGGTGTGAGAGTGCCCGGCAGAACGGCACGGGCAGCTGCTATACATGGATCGCGGATACCAACACCCCTTCCCTGAAGCTTTATGAAAAGATGGGTTTCCGGCATAACGGAAAAGTCTGTCTTCAATATGCCGCAAGGCAGCACGGCGGATGATGAATACCCGCCTGAAAGAAATGGAGGATGAAGCAAAATGGATGAAATGATGAAAATTCTGAAAGGGATCCGCCCGGATGTCGATTTCGAGAACGCAGAAAAGCTGATCGACGATGGAATTCTGGACTCCTTCGACATTATCACGATCGTGAGTGAGTTTAACGAGGCTTTCGATATTGAGATTGATGTGGAGGATCTGGAGCCATACAACTTTAATACGGTAAAGGCGATGCACGAGCTGATTACAAAGCTCCAGGACGAAATCTGAGCGCAGCTGTTCAGGACAGGGTGAAGCGCCCGCATCCGGGCCTGTCCCAAAACGCATCGGTTTCGTCCGGCAGGGGAGAGGAGGGGAGCGCTTGAAAAAGATAACTGCCGCTGTCCGGGTTCTCCTGTGCGCAGGACTTACGGCTGTTCTGCTGCGCGGTCTGCAGTATGTCACGCGGCCGGTCAATGTCGATCATTCGATCAGCACGATCCGGGCGTTTCACAGCCTTCCCGAAAACTCGATCGAGGTGATCGGTCTGGGCTCCAGCCATATCTGGAGAGGGCTTTCACCGGAAAAGATGTACGCGGATTATGGGATCGGGTGCTATAACTACGGCAATAACTGGCAGCACATCAATACGACAAGGCTGTTTCTGCAGGATGCCCTGAAAACGCAGAAACCGCGCGTGGCCCTGGTGGAAACATACAATGTCGGCGGAATTCTCCGGGACTGTGATATGGATGGAGAAATCTACTATACCAGGGAGCTGACGCCGTCCAGTGCGAAGGATGAGTATCTTCAAACCTGTTTTGGGAATAATCCGGAAAGATATTTTTCGTACTGGTTTCCGCTGGCAGCATTCCATGAAAACTGGAAGACGCTGGAAAGCAGCAGCTTTCGGGGATTACAGTCGGATGTGGAATATTTTCTTGAGAGCATGGGCGGAATGCAGCAGTTTGCGGAGGCTGTCCCTGCGGTGCTTTCGGACCCGGACACGTTCCCGGAGGAAGAGCTCCCCGGGGAGGTCCGGCGCGAGCTTGACCAGATTGTCGGCATCTGCAGGGAGAACGATATCGACGTTGTTTTTTTTACCGTTCCCTATGAGGGAGAATACAAGTATGGGGACGCGATGGAAAAGTATGCCGGGAGCACAGGCTGCAGCTATCTGAACCTGTTTGACGCGGCAGAAGAGACCGGGATTGATCCCGGGACGGATTTTAAGGATCCGACCCATCTGAACCGGTCCGGCGCGGAAAAGGTGTCGGATTATCTCTCGCGTTATCTGAAGGAGAATTATGAACTGACAGACTTTCGATCTGTCCCGGGAAATCTCTGGGAAAAAGGAGAGAGCCTGCAGAACTGAAAAAAGAACGCTTCCGGGTGATCAAAAACCCGGGAGCGTTCTTTTTTGATAAGGCCGGAGAGCGGGCGCCGCATCTGCGCGCATTCGACGGCCAACGGATCAGGCTTCGTTCAGAGCCTTAATGATATCCGGAAGAAGCTCGTCAACCTTGTCGTTGTCCAGCTGGCATGTTCCTGCATTTTTGTGTCCGCCGCCGCCGTACTTGAGGCAGAGCTCGCCGATATCGGCCTGGGATGCCTTGTTGACGATGGACTTTCCGATCATCACAGCGGTGTTCTGCTTCCGGAAGCCCCAGGCAACGTGGATGGAAATCTGTGTTTCGGGATAGAGTGCGTAAATCATGAAGCGGTTCCCGGCATAAATTGTCTCCTCATTGCGGAGATCCAGAACAACCACCTTATCGTACACCTTCGCGATTCTCTGCAGCTGCTCCTTGAAGAGCTCAGCCTGCTCAAAGTAGAGATCCACACGCTCCTTCACATCCGGAAGAGCCAGGATTTCATCGATATCATGCTCCAGGCAGTAGTCGATGAGCTCCATCATCAGATCGTAATTGGAGATCCGGAAATTATGAAAACGTCCGAGCCCCGTCCGGGCATCCATCAGATAGTGAAGGAGAACCCAGCCCTTCGGGTTGAGGATATCATCGACGGTGAAGTCCGCGCTGTCGCCTTTGTCGACCGCTTCCATCAGGTCATCAGAGATGTTCGGGAATTTTTCCTTTCCGCCATAGTAGTCATAGACAACACGCGCCGCGCTGCGGGCGTTTTCGTCGATAATCAGCTTGCCGCCGGTTTCGATCGCTTTCAGACGGTCAATCTCGGATTCGTGGTGGTCAAAAGCCAGCCCGACCCGCGGGTCGTAGGGAAGATTTGTGGTGATATCGTTTTCGGAAAGCTCTATTTTACCGTCCTGGACATCCTTGGGATGCACGAACTTGATCTCATCGATCAGATCGAGTTCTTTCAGCATCATCGCGCAGGCAAGTCCGTCAAAATCGCTTCGGGTAACTAAACGGCGTTGGTTCGACATGGTTTTTTCCTCCTTATATTTCTTTCCATGATTGTATCAAAAGTCGGGAATTCAGTCAACGAGGCTGATTCGGTTTACGCGGAAGCGTACGTTTCAATGATTCCGACAATTACCTTGACAACGGTATCCATCCCCTCGGCTGTAATGTGCTCGTAGGGCCCGTGGAAAGCGTAACCGCCGGTTCCGAGGTTGGGGCAGGGGAGGCCGCGGAACGAAAGCTGGGCTCCGTCGGTTCCGCCCCGCACGGGCGGTTCGGCGGGCTCCAGTCCCAGTTCCTGCATAACGGAACGGGCATTCTCAATCAGATGCATGCAGGGCCGGATTTTTTCGATCATATTCCGGTACTGCATCTTTATGGTAAGACTGACGGTTCCGTCCCCGTATTTTTCATTCAGGACTTTTTCGATCAGGCGGAGGGTCTCAAGCTTTGAATCGAACCGCTCTGAGCTGTGGTCGCGGATGATATAGCTGACTTCGGCCTTATCAACGCTGCCCTGCAATGAGGTAAGATGGTAAAAGCCTTCCCGTCCCTCCGTGCGCGATGGTATTTCGGCGGATGGCAGCATTCCGTTCAGCTCACAGGCAATCAGGGACGCGTTCACCATGGTGTTTTTTGCGGATCCGGGATGGACGCTCCTGCCTGCGATGGCAAAGACCGCGGAAGCGGCGTTGAAGTTTTCGTATTCAATTTCATTCTCGGCTCCGCCGTCGATGGTGTAGGCGAAATCCGCTCCAAATGCAGGCAGCAGAAGATCGCCGGCGCCGCTCCCGATTTCCTCATCCGGAGTAAAGGCGATGCAGATTCTGCCATGGGGCATCCCGCTGTCCAGCACGGTCTCCATAGCGGTCATGATCTCGGCGATTCCGGCTTTGTCATCCGCGCCGAGGAGGGTGGTTCCGTCAGTGGTGATCAGTGTTCTTCCTTTGAGAGAGGCGAGAGACGGAAATACCTCCGGCGAGAGGGTGATGCCGCCGGGCAGATCAATCGCTTCTCCATTGTAGTTTTTATGTACCATGGGGCGGACATTCTGCCCGGAAAAATCAGGTGCCGTGTCAAGGTGGGCGAGCCACCCGATGGCCGGGCGGTTTTCATACCCCGGGGAGGCCGGAATGCTCCCGTACACATAGCATTTTTCGTCGGACCGGGCATCTTCGATACCAATCTCTTTCATTTCGCTTACGAGAAGGCGGGCAAGGTCAAACTGCCGGTCGGTCGAGGGAACCGTATCCGAGTTCTCGTCGCTGGTGGTCCAGACCTTCACATATTCCAGAAGCCTTTCAAAAGCACGCTTTTTTTCGTTTTCTGAACGATTTACAGTCATTTTTGTACTCCCTGCAGCTGTTGATTTCTGTTCATAATCCATTCTTTCGGAATGCTGAACAGTTATTTTTATATAGTTTCCATAAACATTCTAATCGTTTCATGATATAATATCAAGGTGATTATTCAGCAGCTGCGGGAGGAATACCATGACGAATCTTATGGAAGGAGAGCCCAGACGGTTCTGCCGGAAATGCCTGCTGCGGGAGATGCCCGGGGAGGATTATTTCACCAGCCTGAAAAAGTATATCGAGGGACTGGACCGGAGAGACAGGGTATCATCCGAAGTGTATGAACAAAGGCTTTCGCTGTGCCGGGAATGCAAAAACCTTCTGTCCGGCATGTGCCGGAAGTGCGGATGTTTCGTGGAACTCCGCGCCGTGATGCGGAAGAATGACTGTCCGGACATTCATCCCAGATGGGAGAGGGAGCCGGAGGAGGATGTGTGGTGACAGGTGCTTTGCAAATGCGCGCGCCTCTGGTATAATGAGTACGTACAGTGTCCGGTGGATGCCGGGAGTAAACCGCGAACAGGCGTTTTTCACCTTCCATGGCAAAGTGGACAAGGTGGGGCAAAGGAGGATGATCATGGATTACACGATTCAGAATGAACATATGAGTGTCACCGCTGAAACGTTCGGTGCACAGCTGAAGTCCGTAAAAAAGGATGGGAGAGAGGTGCTCTGGCAGAGAGATACCGCCTACTGGCGGGACAGTGCCCCGAATCTTTTTCCTTATATTGCAAGGCTGTACGGAGGGGAATATACCTTTGAGGGAAAAACCTACTCCATGAAAATTCACGGATTCCTGAAATACCGCGAACTGGAGCTTGTCAAAAAAACGGAAGACAGCATGACATTTGAACTCAGGGCGGATGAGGAGACGCTTCAGCAGTACCCGTGGAAATTCGTCTGCCGTGTCATCTACACGTTAAAAGGGAATACACTGTCATCTGTCACCGAGATCGTCAATCAGGATGACAGGACCATGTACTTCGGCGCAGGCGGTCATCCGGGATTTTTTGTTCCCATGGAAGAAGGACTGGCGTTTGAGGACTATTATCTGGAGCTGCCCGAGGCGGAAAACCCGGTAAAGATCGGATTTACGGAAACCTGCTTCCGGAACGGAGATAATAAGCCCTATGAGCTGGCTCCGGGGAAACGCATCATGCTCCGCCATGATCTTTTCGACCATGATGCCGTAGTTCTTCAGAACGCGGGCCACACGGTAAAGATCGGGAGCGACAAGGGAGAAAAGGCACTGATCGTGCGCTGGGATCATGAATATGTTGGCTTCTGGCACAAACCCGGGACGGACGCGCCGTACGTGTGTGTGGAGCCCTGGGGATCCCTCCCGGCAAGGGACGGCCTGACGGAGGACTTTGCATCCCAGCCGGATCTCACGGCGCTGGAAGCCGGCGGGACATATGATGTCGGATGGAGCGTGGAAGTATTATAAGGAACTGTCGGGAAAGAAGACAGGCAAAGTGATCAGGTTGTTCGATGACCGGTCCTGAGTGTCTTCGGCAGAAAGGCTGAATTATGGAAAAAATAAAAGCGTTTTTGAAACGCAAGGATATCGAAATATCATTGAAACGGTACGGGATTGATGCACTGGGGGCGATGGCGCAGGGATTGTTCTGCAGTCTTCTGATCGGAACGATCATCAACACCCTGGGGACCCAGTTCCATATCGGGGCTCTCACCCGGACGGTTGCGGTCGTTGCAGGAACCGAATATACGGTCGGCGCTCTTGCGTCAGCCATGAGCGGCCCCGCCATGGCGGTTGCCATCGGCTATGCGCTGCATTGTCCGCCGCTGGTACTGTTTTCGCTGATCACGGTAGGATTTGCTTCGAATGCGCTCGGCGGAGCCGGCGGTCCGCTTGCCGTTCTTTTCGTGGCGATCCTCTCGGCAGAAGCCGGGAAGGCGGTTTCGAAAGAGACAAAGGTTGACATTCTGGTGACGCCGCTTGTCACGATCGGCATCGGTGTGCTGCTGTCGGCGCTGATTGCGCCGGGTCTGGGACAGGCCGCGATGAAGGTCGGCTCCCTGATCATGTGGGCAACGGAGCTGCAGCCGTTCCTGATGGGAATCCTGGTGTCGGTGCTGGTCGGGATGGCACTCACGCTTCCGATCTCGTCTGCCGCGATCTGCGCTTCGCTGAATCTTACCGGCCTGGCAGGAGGGGCAGCAGTAGCAGGCTGCTGCGCGCAGATGGTCGGCTTTGCGGTGATGTCCTTCCGTGAGAACCGGTGGGGCGGACTTGTCTCACAGGGAATCGGGACATCCATGCTTCAGATGGGAAATATTGTAAAAAACCCCAGGATCTGGATCGCGCCTACGGCTGCGGCCGCAGTCACCGGGCCGATCGCGACCTGCCTGTTCAGGCTCCGGATGGACGGCGCGGCGGTATCCTCGGGGATGGGAACCTGCGGCCTTGTAGGCCAGATCGGAGTTTACACCGGCTGGGTGAATGACATTGCAGCCGGTACAAAGCAGGCTATCACCGGGATGGACTGGCTCGGGCTGATTCTGATCTCGTTTGTTCTCCCGGCCATCCTGGCACCGCTCTTCAATTCACTCTGCCGCAAAGCGGGCTGGGTGAAGGACGGAGATTTAAAACTGGACTGACCGGCATCACGCTGGAAAATCAATAAAAAACCAATAGGAGGAAATATCATGAGTAATATACCAACCCCGCATAATACGGCAAAATACGGAGAAATCGCAAAAAAGGTTCTGATGCCGGGAGACCCGCTCCGCGCAAAATACATCGCAGAGCATTATCTGGAGGACGCGAAGTGTGTCAATACTGTCCGCAACATGCTTGCATTTACAGGAAAGTATAAAGGAAACGAAGTGACCATCATGGGCGGCGGCATGGGTATTCCTTCCATCTCGATCTACAGCTATGAGCTGTTCAATTTTTACGATGTGGATAAGATTATCCGGATCGGCAGTGCGGGAGGCCTTCAGGACGATGTCAAGCTGATGGATGTCATCATCGCGATGGGAGCCTGCACGGATTCCAACTATGCCAGCCATTACGGCCTTCCGGGAACATTTGCGCCGATCGCGGATTACCGTCTTCTGAAGAGCGCCACGGACGCCGCGGACAGGCTCGGAATCCCGGTGCGCGTGGGCAATGTTGTTTCGTCGGACGTGTTCTACAGCGACAATAAGACAGCGAATGATGCCTGGAAGAAGATGGGGGTTCTCTGTGTCGAGATGGAATGCGCCGCCCTGTTCATGAACGCGGCGAGAGCCGGAAAGCAGGCCCTTGGCATTCTGACGATCTCCGATCACCTTTATCGTCCGGAGTACATGAGCGCGGAAGAGAGAGAAAAGAGCTTCAACCAGATGATGGAGATTGCGCTGGAAGCATGAGTAATACAGGGATTTATGGGGATCATCTGCCGGTGATGCAGGAGATCATGAAGCAGATCGAGGAGCGGGTCGGTCTTCTCCGTGCCAGGCTGAAGGAGCAGTACGGGATGGATCCGGTGGAGCACTGCCTCGGACGGATCAAATCAGAAGAAAGCATGCGTGAAAAATGCCGCCGGAAGGGGCTTCCCGAGACGACGGATTCCGCAATCACAAAGATCCGCGACGCGATCGGCTTTCGGATTGTGTGCTCCTTCATCAACGATGTGTATGTGATCCGGGATGACCTGAAATCGATGGAAGGCTTCGAGACAGTTGCGGAGAAGGATTATATCCGCCATGTAAAACCGAACGGATACCGGAGCTATCACCTGATCCTGCGGGAAAAGAGAGGATATTTTGTGGAGCTGCAGCTGCGGACGATATCCATGGATACCTGGGCGGCACTGGAGCATCAGCTGAAGTATAAAAAGACGCTGAGCGGAAATGAAGAACTGATTATCCGTGAACTGAAGCACTGCGCGGATACACTGGCTTCCACGGACATCTCGATGCAGACGATCCGGGATATGATTTACGGGGATCAGTGACAGGAGACTTTAATGAAACTATTATTTGCGGAGGATACCCGCGATCTCAACAGGGCGGTCACTGCCGTACTGACAAGCCAGGGCTATGAGGTGGATTCCGTTTATGACGGAGCCGAAGCGCTGGAGCATATTCAGCAGAACAGCTATGACGGGATCATCCTTGATATTATGATGCCGAAGACTGACGGGATATCTGTCCTGCGGGAAATAAGAGGGATGGGGGAACTGACCCCTGTCCTTCTCCTGACCGCGAAGGCGGAGGTAGATGACCGGGTGGCCGGGCTGGATGCAGGGGCGGATGATTACCTGCCGAAGCCCTTTGCCATGAAGGAGCTGCTTGCCCGCGTACGGTCTATGATGCGGAGGCGCGTCCTCTTTGAGGAGCGGGATCTGGAATTCGGGGATTTTCAGCTCAAGGCGAACGGTTTTGAACTGTTGTGTGAGAATTCCATACGGCTGTCAGGCCGGGAATATGAGCTTTTGAAAACACTGGTTCAGAGCGGGGGAAAGAGCCTCGATACGCGTTATCTGCTGGAGCACGTATGGGCTGATGAACCTGACGCGGCAGGGGATACCGTCTGGCTTTACATATCCTATCTCCGCAGCAAGCTCCAGGCTGTCTCGTCGGCTGCGACGATCCGGGGCGAACGCGGCGGAAGCTTTGTTCTTTTGATGTAAGGATTCAGGACAGGAGGTCTGATGAGCCCTGCAAAAATCAACGCACTGAGACGAAAATTCATAATGATTGCCATGGGCTCGTTCCTCCTGGTGATGCTGCTCACAGGATTTCTGGTGAATATTGCGTACAGTCATGCCCTGAGACATCAGATGCAGGATGTTCTGGAGGACCTTGTGGAAAACGAAGGTATGATGCCGGAACGGCATACAACGGATGATGAAAATTCGCGTGTGCTGGAGGAATACAGGAAAGGGCTGCGGTACTTTTTTGTAATTTTTGACCGGGATGACAAGGTTCTGAAGATCGACACGGAGCATGTGGATTTCCTGACGGAGGAGAGGGCTGAGAGCCATGCGCGGGAGGTCCTGGACCGGATCTTTGACTTTGGAGTTTACCGGAACTATTATTACCGGGTTGCTGATCTCAGCGGGGACAGGACAATCGCGGCTTTTGTCAACAGCACGGTGCAGCTCCGGATCCGCACTGAGGTAGTTAAGCACACGGTGCTGATCTGCGCGGCGGGGCTTTTCATCACCTTCGGCGTTGTATTTCATTTTTCGGGGCGCGCGATACGGTCCGAGATCGAAAACGCAATGCGGCAGAAGGAATTCATCACAAATGCGAGCCATGAGCTGAAAACACCGCTTGCCGTGATCCGGGCCAATACCGAGATCATTGAGATGACCGGCGGTGAAAGCGAATGGACACAGTCGACGCTCCGCCAGGTAGAGCATATGAACGGGCTGATCCAGAACCTTGTGATGATCGCCAGGGCCCAGGAAAAGGAAGACCTGAGCCTGCTGGAGGAGGTCGATGTCACCAAAGCGGTCCGGGAGACGGCTGAACCGTTTACATCCCTTGCAAAGCAGGGCAGCAAAACGTTCAAATGGGAGCTTGAGGAAGGCGTGACCATGCGGATCGACGAGAGCGCCGTCCGGCAGCTTGCGTCCATACTTGTGGACAATGCTTTTAAATACTGTGATGAAAACGGGACAATCCGCATTGTTCTGACAAGAATGAAAAAGGGCCGCCAGATTGTCCTTGCGGTATTCAATTCCTATGCGGCAGGCGAGGCGATCGATTACAACCGGTACTTTGAGAGGTTCTACAGGGAGGACAAATCCCACGAGAACCAGAAAGGTTATGGAATCGGGCTTTCGATGGCAGAAAGCATCTGCAGCCAGTACGGGGGGAAAATCCGTGCGGAATGGCGGAACGGTGTGATTGCTTTTATATGTACCTTTGACAGAAAAAAAACACCTAAGAAACCGGAGTAATATGAAAAAAGCAGTTTTTTTCGACATAGACAGAACCATCTGGAACTGGAAGAACGAGATCCCGGAGAGTACGGTTTCGGCAATCAGAAGGCTGCGTGCCAACGGACACCTGGCTTTTCTGTGTACCGGGAGAGCGCGTGGATATATCCGTCATCCGGATCTTTTAGGAATCGGGTTTGACGGCATCGTTTCCGGATGCGGAACAATGATTGAATATCAGGGAGAGACGGTTTTTTACCATGAGCTGGAGCAGCCGCTGGTTGAATGGACCGTCCGGACGGTACGGAAGCATGGATTCAAGCCGATCCTTGAGGGAAGAAGGCACCTTTATCTGGAACTGGAGGATTTTGATAAGGATCTTTACGGCAGGAAGGTGATCGCGGAGATGGGAGACGATCTCCGCTCCATCGACGCGGAGTGGGGCAGGTGGGAAGTTTCAAAGCTTTCGTGCACCACCGATACGCCGGAAAGGGAAGCGTGTTTTGCGGAGCTTTCGGAATATTATGATTTTCTGATTCATGACCCGACTGTCGCGGAGATTGTGCCGAAAGGTTTTGACAAGGCAACGGGCATGCGGGATGTGTGCGGCATGATCGGTGTGGATATGGCAGATACGATTGCGTTTGGGGACAGCGAAAATGACAGGGCAATGATTATCACCGCCGGTACAGGCGTCGCGATGGGGGACGGTTCTCCTGCGATCCGGGAGATCGCCGACTATGTCACGAAACCGATGGAAGAGGGCGGAATATATCATGCCTGCAGCGAGCTGGGCCTTTTGTAACAGCGGAACAATCCGTTATCTGCTTTTGGCGGGTGAACCATGTTATACGAAATATCAGACGGGACAGTGACATCCGGCGGCACGGTCGTTCTGTCCCATATTCATTTTGAGATAAGAGGAACGGAAAAGATCGGCCTTGTCGGTCCGAACGGAGCCGGTAAAACCACATTGCTCCGCCTGATCGCCGGGGATATTTCACCGGACCGGGATGATCGGCGGCAGGGTCCGGCAATCCGTACTTCCAGAAATCTGACGATCGGGATGCTCTCGCAGACCCAGGAAAAGGACACAGAAAAAACGATCGATGAGCTTCTGATGGAAGCCTGCCCGGCAGAGGACGAGTATTCGAAAGAACGTTATGACTATCAGATGGAGTACGACCGCATTTTTACCGGCTTCGGGTTCCGCATGGAGGATAAGAAAAAGAAGCTGGGAAGCTTTTCCGGCGGGGAGCAGACCAGAATCGCAATGATACGCCTGCTGCTGATGAAGCCGGATATCCTTCTCCTGGACGAGCCGACCAACCATCTGGATCTTCCGAAAACAGAGTGGCTCGAGGATTATATGCGGCATTACGGCCGGGCGGCTGTTTTTGTGTCGCACGACCGGTTTTTTCTTGACCGTGTCACAGACGTGATTTACGACCTGGAGCACGGGAAGCTGCACCGGTATTCGGGAAATTATACGCATTTCCGGGAACAGAAGAAAAAAGATAAGGCAGCGGCGCTGAAAGCCTGGGAGAGCCAGCAGAAGGAAATGGAACGGCTGGATGCCCTGATCGAAAAATTCAGGCATAAGCCGAGGAAAGCAGCTTTTGCGAGATCGAGGAAGACGATCCTTTCAAGGATGGAAAAGCTTCCCAGGCCTGAGGAGGACGACATTCCGGTTTTTTCGAAAGAAATTGAGCCGCTGATTTACGGGAACAAATGGCCTGTTGAGGCAAAAAAACTGGAAATCGGGTACGACAGATCTCTTCTGACACTTTCACTCCGGGTGCGCCGCGGGCAGAAGATCGGCATCATCGGAGACAACGGGAGCGGGAAAACGACATTTTTAAAGACGATAGCCGGGCTGAATCCTCCTTTATCCGGAGAATGCAGGCTTGGCGACAGGACGACGATCGGATATTTTGACCAGCAGACGGCGGCAATCCATACCGACGACCTGGTTGTAGATCATTTTCACCGGCTTTTTCCTGCGATGACGGAGAAAGAGGTGAGAGGCATCCTCGGGAGATATCTCTTTGGCGGACAGAAGGCACAGACCCGCGTCGGAAGCCTCTCGGGCGGGGAGAAGGCCAGGCTGATCCTTGCGGAGCTTCTGGAAAGCAGGCCGAATCTTCTGCTTCTGGATGAGCCTACCAACCATATGGATATCCGGGCAAAGGAAACGCTGGAGAATGCCATCCTGGCTTACACGGGAACGGTCCTGTTTGTTTCGCATGACCGTTATTTTATACAGAAGGTGGCAGACGCGATTCTGCTGTTTGAAGAAGGCCGGGCGATGTATTATCCCTTTGGATATGAGCACTATCTGGAGAGGGCGTCCCGGGGAAAGGGAGAAAACCTGAGTGCCATGATCCGGTCCGAGGATCAGGCGATGCTGGAGGGACTCCGCGCCGTGCCCGAAAAGGAACGGCACCGTCTGAAAGAGTACAGCACCGAGGAGCTGAACCGCGACTGGAGATACCGGCTGGCAAAAGAGGAGCTTTTGGAGTCCGAGGAGAATTACGTGAGGCTGCGGGACGCGGCGGATGCTGTTTATCAGGAAGAATACTGCCGGTGGGCGGAAGGACTGAACGGGCAGAAGCCGGTTTCGATGGAGCAGAATGAATCCGTGGCAGAGAAAACGAACTGCGGCCGGGCAGCGGAGAAGCTCCGCAAGGCGGAAGAACGGCTGGCGGCAGCCCAGGTTGAGTTTTATGAAATAACGCAGACGGAAGAAGGCTGAACAGACACTTTTTCTGCCAAAAATCAGGAATACCTGTGAATGTACTGAAAGGTCAGAAGGAGAGAATTTATGGAATTGCTTGAAAGAATCAGGGAAGCTGCCCGCGGAGCGGGGGAAATCATGAAAAGTGCCTCTGACATCCGTCCGTCTGAGATAAAAAGCGGACATGCCAATTTTGTGACAGAATATGACGCCCTTGTCCAGGAATACCTGGAGGAGAAACTGGCGGGCATTCTTCCCGAAGCCACTTTTGTGGCGGAAGAGGAGGGCCAGGAGGTATTTAAGGAGCAGGATAAAACGGGGTTCACCTTTGTCATTGATCCGATCGACGGAACATCCAACTTTATGAAAGGACTCCGCCCGAGTGTGACGAGCATCGCGCTCCTGAAGGACGGAAAGCCGTATCTGGGGGTCATTTATGACCCGTACTCGGACAGCATGTACTATGCCGAAAAAGGCCGTGGTGCTTATCTGAACGGCTCCAGAATCATGAGCTCGGAAGCTCCGCTTTCCGGGAGCCTTGTCTCCATGGGGACAGCGCCGTACTATGAGAAAGAAGTATCTGCTTCAGCCTTCGTCATCGGTCACAGATATCTGCAGCGCAGTATTGATGTGCGGCGGAGCGGGAGTGCCGCATATGACCTGTGCCTGGTCGCGTCGGGAGTCACCGGGCTGTTTTTTGAACCGAGGCTGTGCCTGTGGGACTACGCGGCCGGGGCATGCATTGTCTGCGAAGCAGGAGGCCGGATTACCGACTTTCTTGGGAATCCGCTTTCCTTTACCGGAAAATCATCGATCGTGGCTGCGTCACAGGGGATAGTAAAAGAAGGCGGTTATCTGCCGCCGGAGGAACTGATCCGTTGATCTGTGAAGGCACTGAGCAGATACCAGATAATATTGCGAGGAAAAAGATGCCTGGTAACATCAGAAAACAGAAAAAGAGAATCTTTGATATCATTCAGATCGGAAATGTCAGCGACGTTGCGAGCCGGGTGGTTGACCTGGTCCTGGTTGCTGTGATTCTCCTGAATATCACGGTGATGATCCTCCAGACCTTTGATGAACTGGACAGGTTCAGCCATGTTTTCGAGGTGATCGAGACTGCCACGATCTGCTTCTTTATTGTAGAGTATATACTGCGGCTGTGGACTTCGGAGTATCTTTTTCCGGAAAGGGACCGACTCCATGCACTGCTGGGGTTTGTCCTCTCCTTCGATGGAATCGTGGAGCTTCTGACGATCCTGCCCTTTTTCTTCCTGTCGGGCTTTGTGGCCTTCCGGATGCTGAGAGTAGTCCGCATTTTTCACCTGTTCCGGATCAACGCGAACTATGATTCCTTCAATGCGATCACATCGGTTTTATATGAAAAGAAGAGGCAGCTGGTTTCCTCTGTATTCATCATAGTGGTTCTGATGCTGGCAGCCTCTCTTTTTATGTACAGCGCGGAGCACGATGCGCAGCCGGATGTCTTTCAGAATGCCTTTTCCGGAATCTGGTGGAGCGTCTCCACACTGCTCACGGTCGGGTACGGAGATATTTACCCTGTAACATTTGCCGGAAAGGTCCTGGCAATCATCATAGCATTCCTCGGTGTGGCGGCTGTGGCAGTCCCCACAGGTATCATTTCGGCGGGCTTTGTCGAGCAGTATACGCGCCTGGCAAAGGAGGACGGGATGACCGACCTGGCACTCGGCCTTCAAACTGTCATAGTCAGCATCGACAGCGCATGGATCGGGATGACCGTTGCGGAGGCACAGAAGGCTTCGGGAACCGATATTGTGCTGGCTGCCCACCACAACCGCTCGTTTGTGCCCCATCCGGACTACCGCATTCAGCTGGGGGATGCCCTGGCAGTGCATTTCCCGGATAAAGACGCCTGAAATTCCCCTGCATCCTGAAAAAATAGAGGAGGTGTTTCCTGATCAAGGCGACAGGACTGGATATCGTCGGGGCCGATGCGGAGAGCATTATGAATGAAGTGATTTCGTATCTGTGAAGATA
>CAMOXX010000026.1 GCA_946629475.1 uncultured Blautia sp.
GCCTCTTCCTCTCCCGGATGCTCCGCGTCGTAGTCTTCAATGATTCCCACAATGTTGAACCATTTAATCCCGTCCATCATCGTCGTGCTGATAGAGTTCACAATCAGCACGATGCTCGCGATCAGCAGAAACATCCTGGCATTCATCGCGTATTTTGCTTCTCTCAATTTATCTGAATCCATTTTTTCCTCCCCGTCTCAGCTTCGTTTTGAGGCGGTAATTGCCCCTGTAGGGCAGACCTGGATACACAGGTGGCAGCCGGTACATCTGTTGGCGATCAGCATCGGCGCGTGATCAAAGCCTTCGGTCATGGCTCCTGAAGCGCATTCTTTACATGCAAGGGTGCATCGTCCGCAGCTGATGCACTTTGTACGCGAGATGTTGGGATACATAACAGCATCCTTATCCAGCTCTTCTGTCCGTATCAGATTTGGAAGAGCCAGGCCGATGACGCTCCCCATCCCTTCAAAGTTCTTCTCCGCAAGATAAGAAGCAAGACCGTCCTTCATATCGTCGATCACCCGGAGCCCGTAATGCATCACTGAATCCGATATGCAGACTGCGGAAGCGCCGAAAAGAATAAAATCCAGTGCATCGCTCCAGCTTTCGATACCGGCACCGGACAGAAACTGCAGCTTTTTCGATTTATTATGCTTTGCCAGAAAAGCCTGGCGGGCAAGCGCGGTGGGCTTCATATTCATGCCGCTGCCCCGCCCAATGGCGGATTTTCCCCTCACAGATGGCTCCGGTGCGTACAGATGGCGGTTTACAGAGAGAATTCCCCTGTTTCCGAACTCCGGGGTCAGGGCACTGACACCGTACTCATCGGCAATGGTCATGAGCTCTGTCGGCGCAATATCCAGCATCTCGAAACGCAGGATCATGGGCAGCCCTGTGTTCTCCCGGACTGCTTTCAGGCAGTCTTTGATGTGCTGCCCCTGCTGCATGGCCGTTTCCATCCCTGAAACAAAGTCGAGAAGAAGGGCATCCGCTCCGCTCCGCTCAGCCAGGGCGCCGAAAGTGCCAGGCTCGATCCCCTGCCCTTTGCTGTACGTGGCGATCACCATGCGGTCCGGAAAGCTGTGCTTCAGCTCCGGAATAAATGCGAGACAGCCCGGCAGGTCTGTTTCATCCGCTCCGTCTTTTTGTGAAGATCCGGCCTTTTCCGCATCTTCCACCGCATCCCAGTCTGATCCGGCCTCTGCGCCGATATCAATCATCCCGACGATCGTCCCGCCCATTTTCATCGAGCCGAAACGTGGGGAAATATACCCTTTTCTTTCCTGCTCTTCCTCCGTATGCGCCGGGAGGATCACGCCGCCAAAACCGGCTTCAAAGGCGCGCAGGCTTTTTTCAAGAGTGTCCGAAGCGTCAGGCGCATCCAGAATAAATGGATTCGGAAGGGAAAAACCGGCAAAGTCTGTCCTCAGGTTTTCCTGACCAGGCCTCTCTTTCGGGTCAAGCTCCTCCCGTATTTCCGCCAGAACCTGCATCAGCTTTCTGATCTGAACCTGACCATGAAATACACATGCTTTTTCGCATTTGGCGGAGCATTTTCCGCAGGGAAGATATCCGGGCAGAGACCGCGCTGCTCCCTGTTCGTTGTCAAACCAGGCAGAACGAAGCAGAGCCGCACAATCCATCAATCCGCAGGCCTTCGTGCAGGGCGCGTTTTCGCAGAGAGCACAGGGAAAAAGATCATCCCTGAAGATTGTCCTCTTAAAAATCATGCTGACACCTCACATTTTCGTTTCATCTGAACCCTGGTCCGCTCCCATCCTGTCAATAAAGCTCTGGACAAAGGTTGTATTACTTTTTCCATTCGCAAATTCAGGCGTAGAAAGCAGCTGCTTCTGCAGGTTCCTGTTGACTGCGACTCCCTGGATATCGAGCTCATCCAGGGCAAACATAAGCCTCCGGATGGCAAGCTCCCGGTTGTCGGCCCAGGCAATGATTTTTGCCAGCATGGAGTCATAGAATGGAGTCACCTTGTATCCTTCCTGAATGTACGACTCAACCCGGATACCGCTTCCCTGCGGAAACACGCACTTTGTGATCAGACCGGTCGAACACATGAAGCCGTTGGAAATATCCTCCGCGTTGATCCGGGCTTCGATCGCATGGCCGTGACGTTTCGGAGGCTCCTTGATGCTGAGGTTTTCCCCGAAGGCGATCCGGATCTGTTCTTTTACAATGTCCACTCCGGTGATCAGCTCCGTCACAGGATGCTCCACCTGCACCCGGGGGTTGACTTCCATAAAATAATAGTTCATGTCGCGGTCCACCAGAAATTCCACGGTGGCTGCTCCCGGATAGTGCAGATATTCAATGATATTACAGGCATCCCGGTACATCTTCTGCTTTACGTCATCCGGTACAAAAGGCGACACTGCTTCCTCGATAAGCTTCTGGTTCCTGCGCTGCATCGTGCAGTCACGGTCATACAGATGAATGACATTGCCATGCGTGTCCGACAAAACCTGGATCTCCACATGACGGGCATCGTCCAGGAATTTTTCCACGAATATTTTGTCAGAATTAAACGCTGCCTTTGCTTCCTTCTCGCAGGAAAAATAGGAGGACCGCACATCCTGCTCGCGGTAAACGATCCGGATTCCTTTTCCTCCGCCCCCGTCTACCGCCTTGATGACGACCGGGAACCCGATCTTTTTCGCTGCCTGAAGGCATTCCTCCGCGTCCCTGACCGGATCAGGCGTGGACGGAACCACGGGAATACCGGCCTCCACAGCAATCTGCTTGGAAAGGATTTTGTCCCCGAGCTTTTTCAGTATCGGCGCTTTGGCACCGATAAAAAGGAGCCCAAGCCGGTCGCACAGCTCGGCAAAGGTCGCGTTTTCAGAAAAAAAGCCGGTACCGGGATAGATGGCATCCGCTTCAAAAAGTGAAGCTGTGCTCAGGATTTTATAGATATCAAGGTACGACCCTGCAGCCCTGCCGTCCCCCACGCAGACTGCCCTGTCCGCGTATTTTACATGGAGGGACTCTTTGTCCGCCTTGGAGTACACCGCAATCGACTCCATGTCCAGCTCACGGCATGCCCGGATCGCCCGGACCGCGATCTCTCCTCTGTTCGCGATCAGAATCTTTTTTCTCATCGGTGTTATCCTTTCTCGATCCTGAAAAGCAGCTGATCGCACTCAACAATGTCGCCCTGATCGACTTCAATGGACAAAAGCTTTCCATCTGCCGGAGAAGTGACATCGTTATACATTTTCATCGCCTCGATCTGACAGAGCTTCTGTCCTTTCCGGATGCGGTCGCCGACATTCACCAGCGGAACATTGGAATCATCCGCATTCAGGAGAATGGTTCCGACATAGGGCGAACGGACCTCCACCGCCGAATCGTCCTTCGCTGCAGCCTTATCAGCTGTGTCGGAAGCCGCTGCAGCCCCGGCGGGCATATTCTGCGGTACAGCCGCAGCAAAAGCACCGGAAGCGGGCATCATCCCCATCGGCGGCATAACAGCCACAGGCTGAGGCGCCGGTTTCTGTTTTTTGGAAAGAATCAGTTTTTCCCCATCCTTTTCATATACGAATTCCGTAAGCGCAGATTTATCAATCTGATCAATCAGGCTCCTGATTTCCTCTATCGTCATCCCTTCCACCTCTAAAAACTTCTGAAACGTTTTCTACGATCGCTGATCAGTTCATCCGTCGTTTTCCTGGTAAGTATATTCAGATCCCTCAAAAGGATTTCCTTCATGGAACGGTAGGTTCTTTCCGGGTCATTCCAGTTTCCGTCGTCATCCTCGTCGATGATTCCCTCAACAACCCCCAGCTGCAGAAGCTCCTCGGGCGTAATATGCATCTGCCGGGCAGCTTCCTCCTTTCTGCTGACATCCTTATAAAGAATATTGGCAAAGCCCTCCGGCGAGAGGATCGAGTATGTCGCGTTCCTGAGGATGTATACATGGTCCGCAACCGCAAGCGCAAGCGCCCCTCCGCTGCCGCCCTGCCCAATCACGATGGAAATGACCGGCGTCTCCAGGTGCGCCATGTTTTTGAGACTGTGGGCAATGGCACTGCCCTGCCCCCTGTATTCGGCTTCAATACCCGAAAAAGCCCCCGGTGTATCAATCAGGCATATTACCGGTATATGGAATTTTTCTGCCTGGGCCATAAGCCGCAGCGCCTTGCGGTATCCTTCCGGCGCAGACATGCCATACCGGCACAGCTGTGCCTCCTCCTCCGTTCTTCCCCGGTTCTGGGTGAGCAGCATGACCGGGTTATCCTCCAGCCAGGCGGGACCGCACAAAATGGCCGGGTCATCGCCGTACAGCCGGTCCCCGTGCAGCTCATAAAACGAAGAAAATACATTCTCGATATAATCTCTCGCCGTGAGCCTTCTCTTATCCCTCGAAAGCTCCACAATTTTCCAGGGATCCCTCTTCTGTTCTGTCATGCCTCTGCCTCCTGACTGCTGTCCGTCAGCTGTTTCTGCTGTTTTCCCGTTCCGGAACTGTAGAATTTCAAAAGGTAGGCCAGGGTGCTCTTCATTTCTTTTCTTTCGATGATCCCGTCCAGAAATCCGTGGGCAAGGATATCCTCGGCAAGCTGGAAGCCCTCCGGCAGTTTCTGCTTGATGGTCTGCTGGACAATCCTTGGGCCGGCAAAACAGATCAGCGCCCCCGGCTCGGCGAGAATCACGTCCCCCAGGGTCGCGAAGCTTGCCGTAACTCCTCCCGTGGTCGGAGATGTCTCTACCACGATATACGGACATCCTGCCTTTTCCATCAGTTCGACACCGATAGCCGTTTTGCTCATCTGCATCAGCGAGATGATTCCCTCCTGCATTCTGGCTCCGCCTGAAGCAGTAAACAGAACCAGCGGAAGTTTTTTCCGGGCGGCGGTTTCCATCAGGAGATAGATTTTTTCACCTACAGCCCTGCCCATGCTGCCCATCATAAAGGCAGAATTCATCACGCCCAGAGCAACCTTTATGCCGTCAATCGCGGCAAGGCCTGTGAGAATCTCAGCGGAACTGTCGCTTTTCTCCGCCTCCTTCCGGAGCTTTTCCTCATACCCCGGAAAATGAATGGGGTTTTCAGATGCTACATCCGTAAACAGCTCTTCAAAGCTGCCCTCATCTGCGACCATCCTGATCCTTTCCCAGGCAGGAACCGGAAAATACGCCCCGCACCGCGGACACGTATAATCGTTGTTGTTCACCTCCAGAATCCCCACGATCTTATTGCACTTTTTACACCTTTGGAACTGAATCTGCGGAATCTTCTCTTTCTTATCCAATGCTGCCGTCTCCTCTCTGGTTCACGTCAGAACCCTGTTCCCCTGCCCAAGGCGTTCCTGGTAGGCCTCCAGGCACCGGATAACGCGGTCATCGGGTCTTGTCAGGAGCCCCGCTCCCTCCAGGAGCATAGCCGTATCAATCCTGGCCTTGACGAAGGGTCCCTCCATATCACCGGCTCCCCACAGCTCCTGTTCAAAGCTCAGCTTTCCGGTAAAAGGTGCAAGAAGCTTTGACCGCACAACAAGGCCGCCCCCACTGTCGTACTGCAGAGGAACCGGCCTTACATAATGATTATTCACCCGGATTACAACGAAACTGACAGCCCTGCCGGGATAGCTCTCCGCCAGAACTTCTTTCAGGCCGGCATCCATCGAGATGGCAAACCTGGCCTTCTCAAAATACATCAGACATCTCGAAAAATGGAGCTCTCCGCCCGGCCCGAAATCGGAAAACCGGGTCTCGGCTCTTGTTTCTACATATCCCATTTTATTATACTCTCCGCCAGCTGCACCAGTTACATGGTTTGTATTACTAAGGTTCCCGTGCAGAGAAGCTGCTGTCCCTTTGTTTTTCTCATGGAAAAAGCGAACTCCCGGATGCAGTCCTTTTCGGATTTCCGGCGCAGCATCACTGCGATCTCCTCGTCAAGAAGGGCGGAAGAAATGTATTTGCACTGAAAATCCGCCACCCGGTAGGGAGCCGTTTCACCGGTCTCTTCCATCCATCTCAGCAGGGCTTCTTCCGCCCATACCGCGTATCTGGAGTGATGCGCGATACGGTACGGGTCCACCTCATCGGGTCTGACACGGATCAGCACCGGTGTTCTGGGGTCACTGCTCATATTCGCCCTTTCCGAGTACGATCCCGGCATAAGCGCCGCCGAACCCTATGGAGCTTACAAAGGCTGTCTTCACATCCTTTGCGCGGTTTTCCTTTGGAAGCCTGTCGCTTAAGGGACCGGCTGTCTCATAATCACCGTCCGGCATGCCCTGCACTTCTCCCTTTTCAAAGGCATAGAGTGCGGAAAGAATTCCATAGCCGCCGATTGCTCCCGGAGTGGTTCCTACCAGGGCCTGCGGATTTGCAAATGCTGTATTCTCATCAAAGAGCCCGCTGATCACGTCCGCTTCCATTGCATCTACGCCCGGAACTCCCGGTGCGCCGCATACATAAAGATCCGGGGCGCCGGCTGCAGCTTCTTTGATTCCCTCGGTGATACAGTGCTTCAGTCCGCTGCCGTCCGCTGCCGTCTCGGAGAGCGCGCAGTTATCGGATGCGCAGGAAGCCGCAAGCACAGTGGCCAGGATTCTGGCGCCTCTTGCTTTGGCATAAGATTCCTTTTCAAGAACAAACGCCGCGGCGCCTTTCGCAAGCGTCAGACCGTCCGCCCCCTTCGCAAGGGAGGGCTCGCCGTTCTTTGTCAGCATCCCGACCTTGCCATAGCCGGCAAACATCGGGTCATTGGCTTCATCAGCGCCGATAACAATAATGGCGTCGGCCTGGTCGTTTTTCAAAAGCTCGCAGGCATACTGGAAGGCTACGATCTCCGCGGTTCCCGAAAGAGAGATGGTGGAGGTCGGGCCTTTCAGCATATAGGCAATGCTGAAATTGCCGGGAGCCTGGTTCAGCACCGTGTTGGGGAAGGCCGACGGATCGACTGCCGTGATCCCTTTGGTGATAAACGCCCGGCTTACCCCCTCAATGGAAGCCATCGGGCCGGTTCCGGTTCCATAGAGAACCCCGATGCGGTCCATGTTCGCCTTGTTTACGGTAAGCTTCGCGCTGTTCATGGCTTCCTTGCCGGCAGCCATCGTGTATTTTGTGATATCATCGGTCCTGCGGATGAACTTCAGCGGTACATATTTTTTCCACTCAGGCTCCTGGCAGTCGATGGTTTTTGTTTCGATCACACCCTCAACGTCAACATCCTTCAGGTTGCGGGTGCGGTTCTTAAACGTTTCGAAAAGCTCGTCAACACTCATGCCTCCGGAGCCTGCACAGCCCATACCGGTAATGACGATCCGCTCCTGCGCCGTCTCCTTCTCCTTGCGGGGCACACTCTCCTTGCCGACGACTACGCAGCAGTTGCTGCCGCCAAAGGCAAAGGAATTTGACATTACGACATCGGTCGTCTTCCCGACCGCGCGGTTGGGGATATAATCGATCCCTTTATTATAAATCGGCTTTGCGTTCTCATCAAAACGTACTGTTGGCGGAAGCTCGTCGCGGTTCAGCGCCATCAGCGAAATGGCGCACTCCACGCTGCCCGCGGCGCCAAGGCAGTGGCCGGTGGCGCCTTTTGTGCTGCTCATGGGCACTTCCTTCACACGGTCCCCCAAAAAGGCGGAGACAGCCGTGGACTCCGCAGAGTCATTCGCATGGGTACCGGTTCCGTGTCCGTTGATATAGGACACCTGGCTGAGATCCAGGCCGCTCATATCAAGGGCCGCGTTCATGGCTCTCAGTGCTCCGCGGCCTGCCGGTTCGGGGGCTGTCTGGTGATACGCGTCCGCTGTGATTCCATAGCCCATAAACTCGCCGTAGATCGTGGCTCCGCGCTTTTTCGCGTGCTCATATTCTTCAAGGACAAAGAAGGCCGCGCCCTCCGCAAGATTGATGCCGGTGCTCGCGCTGTAGGGTCTGCAGAAGTCCTTGTCAATCGCCTTCAGAGCGGTAAATCCCGCAAAGGAAAAGCGGGAATACGGATCAACGCCGCCCGCGATAAAAGCATCATGGCTGCCATTGATAATATAGTCATATGCCACGCCCAGCGAGGTGCCGCTGGCGGAGCAGGCTGTCGATATGATATTTTTTAACCCCCGGAACCCGTGCTCCTTAGCCACAATATCGCAAATTGCGTGCAGCGGGTACTGATAGAGATATTTTTCGTCGGCAGATGCCAGTCCGCCGCCGATCCACTGTTTGTGGAACTCATCTCCGCTGTGCATGCCTCCCAGCGATGTCCCGATGGATACTCCAAGGCGGAAAGGATCCTCTTTTTCCGGATCCAGTCCGGATTCCCGCATACAACCCTCTGCAGCCATAAGTGCCATCTGTGTGCAGCGGTCATACGGAAGTCCTTCCTTTTCAAAGAAAGGATCCACCTCTTCAAGATCCTGAATCACGCCATAAGGACCGGTGGTCACACCATCCCCGTATTCAAAATCCTGCATGGATATATTGGAACGGCCGGCGAAGATTCCCTCTTCCACCTGCTGCCGGGTTTTTCCCATATCATTGAGCACGCTGTAGCCTGTGATCACAACTCTTTTTTTCATGATTTGTCTTCCCTTTCACGCTTCCATCTGCTGATCCCAGCTGAGCGGGCGGACAAACGGCTGCGCAACCGTCTCAATCCTGCTTTCGCCGGACGCATCCTTCAGAGTCAGCTCGATTCCTGCAACTGCCAGGTCTGCCCTAACCTTCGCTTTGCCGATCACGGTATCCAGCTTCGGATCATAGCAGGATTCAAGAACACAGCCTACTTCCTCGCCTTCCAGCAGAACAGGGGCGCCAAGCTCGGCACTCTTTGCGCTGAGGCCCTTGAAAGCAACCGCGCCATAAGCCTTTTCGCCCTCAAAGAGCTCCATGAGCCTGTCATGGCCGATATATTCTTCTTTTTCGTACTGTGCAAACCAGGTAAGGCACAGTTCAATAACGTTGGAGTTTTCTGTGTCCAGCATTTTGAAATTCGGCTGGTTGGTCTCCATCATGCAGATCTCCATCGCTTCCTCACTCGCAAATCCGGCCTCAATGCCGTTGGAGGATCCATAGGAACCGCATTCCTCAACAACCTTCAGCAGGGCTTCGTCATCTGCCACTACTGCATAGGCATATTCGTTCGATCTGCCGATACGCATAACGGTCAGCGCAAATCCGTTCCAGTCATCAACCTGTGTAATCCCGCGGACCGGGAGCAGATCAACATCCACACCGAGTACGTCCCTGACCGGTTTGTAGGAGGAAAGTCCTTCGATAAACAGAAGGGATTTTTCTTCTTTCAGGTCTGAAACATCTACGCCGTCCTCTTTGCATTTTTCGCAGATCCACTCCGCTGCCTTCTCGCATCCCGGAGGCGTAAGGACGATAAAGTCCTCATCCAGTCGGCAGATATAGGGTATGCCGAGCGCTCTGGCATCCTCATCCAGTACAAGTGTTTCACTCACTGTTTCAATATTGAGGTATGCAATGTCGCGGGCTGCCAGTTTGTCAAGCGTATCGGCTGCGTCGCTGCCCGAAATTTTAAGCATTTCAAACACGCTTCCGTCGACAAACGCAAAGCCCTCGCGGATCCGTTTGTAGCTTTCTTCTATTCCAAGTCCGTCTGTATATTTCTTAAAAATGCTTTCTTTCATAATAATATCCCCTTTTATTAATACTGCTCGCGCTTTGCATTGTAGCGCATCATGAAGAGTATGAAGCAGATTACCGCAAACACTACCATATAGATCATACTGGCGGCATAGCTGATCTGCGTTTTATCAAAAAGATAGAAATCAACGCCAAAATATTTCCGGAAGCCTGAAAGCGCGTCAGGACCGGCGCCCGCAAAAACCTTTTCCAGCGGTTTTTCCATCAGAATGTTTCTCATGATGGGAGCTGCATGGCCGTAAGGCACGATCTTCACAACGTCACGCAGAAAAGCCGGAAGAGATCCCATCGGCAGATAAATCGCATTGAAGAAACCGATATTGGTGCCCAGGAAAGTGCTGTAGTTTGAAAAGCCTCCCAGGGTCTTAATGTAGGTCAGCAGGAAACCGTGTACGCAGCATCCTGTCACGCTGGTCAGCAGGGCGATTCCGGCCGTTTTGACCAGCTGCACTGCCGAGAAGCCTTCTCCCGCGATCAGATAAATGTAACCCGTATACAGGGCCATGATCACCAGCGAAATCAGGAACCCGGCGACTGCCGCGCACAGAACCATCGCCAGCGGGTAATCATACTTTTTAAGCGGAGCGCTTTTGAAGTCCTTGATGATCTTCTTCTCGCTGTCCGAAATCATGATCGCAAAAACTCCGCAGCTGGCGGTCACAGGCGTCATGGAAACAAGGCCGGCCATGATCCAGCATTCGATCAGCCATCTGCACGATTCACGGTCCATCTGAGGCGCATCCCGCAGGACCTGATTAATCATACTGTCTTCAAGAAATACCGCACACACGAAGAAGGCGATCAGAACCGCAATAATCGAGAAAATTACCGACGCCCTGTTCCGGAAGTGAGTTTTCAGATTTCTTTTTAATAAAACGATCATTCCTTCACTTCCTCCTCTCCTACGATATTGATGAACATTTCATCCATGGTACCCATCCGGACTTCAAAGTTTCCGACCCGGTCCTTGATCTGGTCAAGCAGCCCCAGAACATCGTTTTTCCCGTCCACACGGATCCAAAGCTCATCGTTCTTCTCTGTCACCTTGCGGCCCGCTTTTTCAAGGTCGGCCTTCAGGGCGCCGTCGTAGCCGTAGGCCACAAAATGATCCTCCGTGTATTTTTCCTTCAGGTATGCCGGCGTTCCTTCCTCAACGATCTCTCCCTTTTTGATGATGACAACGTTATCGGCATTGGCCGCTTCTTCCATATAGTGCGTTGTGAGGAAGATCGTCATGCCCATCTCGTTCTTCATCTTAAAGAGCATAGTCCAGATGTCCTCTCTGGTCTTCGGATCCAGGCCCGTCATGGGCTCATCCAGGAACAGAAGCTTCGGGCGGTTAAGCAGGGCCCTGGCAATGTCTGCCCTCCTGACCTGTCCGCCGGACATCCTGCCGTACTTTTTGCTCATACAGCTGTCCAGGCCGGTAAAATGAGCTACCTCCTCAACCCTGGATTTCAGTTCTGATTTTGAAAGGTTATACAAAGAGCCTCTCAGCATAAGATTCTCCCTGACCGTGAGTGATCCGTCCAGCAGGCTCTGCTGGAACACAACACCGATGGATTCACGGATCTTATTGTCTTCCCTTCCCAGCTGATAGCCAGCGATGCGGATATCTCCCCTCTGGCAGGCAAGAAGCGTGCAGAGAGTATCAATCGTAGTAGATTTTCCCGCGCCGTTCGGCCCCAGAAAGGCAAAGAGGCTCCCCTCCTTTACCTTGAAGGAGATTCCCTTTACGGCCTTAAAACTGCCGTAGCTTTTTTCAAATCCGTTTACAGTAATAATATCCATATATTTACCTCACGCATCCTGCAGGCTTATCTGCCCTGGCTGACTGTCAGAGTTCCCTCGACTACGTTTTTGTTTCCCACTCTGGCAAATACGCGGATCTGCATAAGATTCCCCATGGAGGCGCCCTTCTTTGCGTGCAGCTCCAGAGTATCGCCGGGTTTTACCAGAGACATGAACTTCACGTTGCGTATCTCAGCCAGATACCCGACCGAACCGGCCAGGTCAAGCCCCTCAAAATCCGCTGCGCTGATTTTTCCCCAGTCGGTTCCGGCAGGAAGCGCCTCCGCGCCATACATGACAGCTGTGAGCTGTGCCAGCGACTCCAGCAGAAGAACGCCGGGAACAATGGGCTCGCCCGGGAAATGTCCCTGGAAATACGGCTCATTGATCGTGACATTCTTGATGCCGACAGCGCTTACTCCGGGCTCGATCTCGGTAACCTTATCAATCAGAAGAAAAGGATACCGGTGGGGAAGCATTTTTAAAATGACAGAGCAATCGATATTCGCTTTCATATTCAGATTCCTTTCTGCCAAAGCAGGTCAGCCGAGGTCCATGCCGCCGGACAGGTCTGCCGCTTCGGAAGCTTCCCCGCCGTCTCCCTCGGCATTCGCCTGGATAAAGTCAGCAAGCGCGTTTACGGAGCTGAATGCTCTGTTGTCGTCATCGGAAAGTGAAATCTGCCATTTATTAAACACACCGACAGACAACTCCAGAGAATCGATGGAATCCAGTTCAAGCCCTCTTCCGAAAAGAGGCTGGTCGTCTGTTAAAAATTCCGGGTCCATGTCGAGGCAGAGCTGCTCGACGATCATCGCCTTGATATCACTGCAAAGCTGTTTCCTTTTTGATGCGTATTCCAGAATCTGTTCTTTTCCCTGTACTGCCATGTTGTTAATCTCCTTTCTTTTTCCTTTACATGGTCATACCGCCATCCACGGTAAGTACTTTTCCTGTTACATAAGACGCCAGGTCCGAGGCCAGGTATGTCACCGCGTGGGCGACATCCTCGGGCTGTCCGAAACGCCCCATCGGAATATGCTGAAGGTATTTTCCCTCCAGAAGCTCCTTGTTTGCCCTGGTCATCTTCGTATCAATAAAGCCCGGCGCAACGACATTTACACGAATATTCCTGGAGGCATATTCCTTTGCCACGGTTTTTGAAAAACCGATGATGCCTGCCTTGGAAGCGGAATAGTTCGCCTGTCCCTCACTTCCGGTAATGCCGCTGGTGGACGAAATATTGACAATTGCCCCTTTCTTCTGCCCGGCCATGATGCGGACCGCGGCCTGGGTGCACATGAAGCATCCGCCGAGGTTAACTGTGAGAACCTGGTCAAACGCTTCTTTTTTCATCATAAGAAGATAGCCGTCCCGGATAATGCCGGCGTTGTTTACCAGGATATCCAGCCTTTTGAAATTCGCCATGATCTTTTTGAACATGTTGTTTACGTCTTCTTCTACACCGACATTTGCGCGGATGATCGCGCCGGCTCCGCCGGCTTTCAGGACCGCGTCCAGCGTCTCCTGCGCACCTTCCTTGTGGCCGCTGTAGTTAATGATCACATAAGCGCCGTTTTTTGCCAGGTCGATGGCGCAGGCCTGTCCTATGCCGGAAGAACCTCCGGTCACGAGCGCTATCGTTCCTTTTTCGAAAAGACTGCTCATCTTCTCCCTCCTTATTGTTTTACTGCTTTGACGAACATCTGGAAATCCTTCGGATTCGACATCAGGTATACCTTGCCGCGGAAGCCGGCATCCCGGATGATTCCCTGCATGGTACGTCCGTTTCCGCACTCCGCGATGTCAAGATTATCATTCTCGAACAGCAGGCTCAGGCTTTCACGCCACAAAACGGGGTGGCAGCACTGCATTTTGATGTCACGGACGATGTCCTCCGCTCCTTTCGCGTAGTCGGCGCTGCAGTTCAGGATAATCCTGGTTTCAGGATCCTTCACCTCGAGCGTATCTACAAAGGACGAGAATTCCTCCTCCATGTCCTTTAAGTAGCTGGTGTGGAACGCGTGGTTGAGCCGTGCTCTTTTTACCGAAAAAGCACCGGCCTCCTGCATCAGCGCACCCGCTTTTTCAAGATCCCCCAGCCTGCCGCCGATCACGGTCTGCTTTACGGAATTGATCAGGGCGACTTCGATGCGTTTGCCGTCAGGTGCCGGCTCCATGGTATCGAGAATCTCCTGCACCCTCTCGGGAGTAAGCCCCAGCACAGCGTAAAGCCCGGTTTCCTCCTCAAGGCTGTCCATCAGCTTTGAACGGACGATCAGGAGCCGGAAAATGTCCTCCATGCTCAGCGCTTTGCAGGCCGCCAGCGCGGAAAACTGTCCGACGCTCTGCCCCAGAACGATGTCCGGTGTGACGCCTTCCCTCTCCAGAAGCCTTAAATAAGCAAGGTTCATTGCCGTCACGGCAAGCTGGGTGTTCGATGTGATGGACAGGACATCATCCTTCTGGTTGGTGCAGAGATCCACCATGTCAATGCCTGACAGCTCCGAAGCTGCGTCAAAAATATCCTTCACCGCGTCAAAGGATCCCCGCAGCTGCCTGAGCATTCCGGCCCGCTGGGTTCCCTGACCGGGAAATACAAATGCTTTCATTCCCTGTTCTCCTCCCTTTTTTTGCTATATGCGTATCTGTTCCGGACAGCTGCCTGCCCGGCAGATTCATGTCCCGCTCCTGATTGATTTACACGCACACCCATCTTACAGATGTGTCTGCGTCAGATTTCACGGCAACAGTCATCACTTCTTTTTGATCCGGCATCTGTTCTGAAAAAAAGATGCCCAAAGCATCCCGGACGCTGCTCTCATCCAGCAGGTGAAGGCTCTGCCGGTCAGTCTTTCCGATCAGCTTGAAGACAGCCTCCTTTCTTGTCCAGAGGCGGGTAAGCGCAAGCCTCTGAAGTCCGGGATCATGAATCTGGCTCAAGGCTGCCAGATCATGCTCCGAAAAAAAACCGGCAAGCGCAGGAAGCGGATAAACCCGGCTGCGCAGATGGTCCGTGTCACAGCCTACCGGTGCCTCATCGGAGACTGCCGCGAGCAGAAAAGCTCTGCTGTGGCTCAGCGAGCAGAATCCCGGCGGTACCAGGGTTCTGCGCCTGCCGCCGGAGCCCGGCTCCTGCACTCCCATAAGATACGGCCTGCCTGCGGCATCGTGTGCCAGTACGACCTGCTCCGTCTCACACCGGAGCAGGAATGCGCCGAGCCTTTTCAGAAGGTCCCTGCCCATCACGGCATCCCTGGCCTTCTCCTGGTCACGGGCGCTCAAAAGGTATTCCTTCGAAGCCGGCTCCATCCTGGAAAGAGCCGGCCCGGTCATGTCATCTGTTATGTCAGACAGCCTCTGAAACGCTGCGAGAATCACGATATCTTCTCCTTACTTCAGGCCGAGAAAAGACCGCAGCCCTTCCCTCCGCTTCTCGCGCTCTTCATGGCGTCTTTCATGGCGCTCCAGGCGTTCCTCATGCCTTTGCTGACGCAGTTCAAGCCTCTTCAGCTTCGCTTCATCTACAATATGCTGTTCGGTACGGATGTCATCGAGTACAATCTTTGTCCCGCAGTACTGGCAGAAAAAAAACTGCCGGTCGCCGCTGTAATCCACATTTGCCCCACAGCTTGGACACTTAATTGCTTTTTCTTCCATCTTCTCACCTCGTTTGACTCAAAAAGAACCCGATCTGTTCCGGCGACCTCAGAATCTGCGGCGGTTTGATCTGGTTGCCTCCGAGTCCCTGATCCCCCTTGAAGGTGCGGTACCTCTCATAGGTGCCTCTTTTCAGATACTTTACAATCGGGGAGGGGACCCAGCCGGCCTCCCAGGACATTTTAATGTTTACATTCCGCTCTACCATCAGGTCCATGATCCGCCTGCCCAGAGCATCCGGGTCCGGCATCGGGCCGTCCCCTGCCGGTTCGATCATCATGACATAGCTCGCGCGGGGCTTTGCGGCGGTATCGGTGTAGCAGGAGAACCCGGTCAGGTCCTGCCCCTGTTCCTTCATCGCCCGGAAGATCGCGTACGAAACAATGTCCTCCGAAATATGCTCTCCGGCGATGCTCACAAGGCCGTCCTCGCGGTACAGCATCTCAAATACCGGAAGGCTTCCCCGAAAATCGACAACCCGGATGACATCGTGCATCCTGTAACGGTAGAGCCCGACTTTGTTCGTTATGATCACCAGATAAGCCCTGCCCGCTTCGAGCTGGTTCATCCGGAGAACCGGCGCTTCTCCGTTTTCGGCCCCTGCCGCTGCTCCTGTCATCTCATCAAAGAGCTGGAATTCGTAGAAGCACGAATCCGGCAGAAGAAACATCTGTGTGCTGTTCATGCCGACAGGCGCGCCGAAAACACCCTCGCTGGCTGTATAGCCGTGGCAGTAGAACGGAATATCGTCCCCGATATAGCGCCGGAACTGCTGCATATACGGCGCGAATGTGCCCCCGCACGCGGCGACGACAACGGCGAGTTTTTTCCAGATTCTGGGAAGAATGGGCTCCTCGAACCCCTTCCGGAATTCCTGTTCCAGGAAATCCGCGCGCTCAGGATCCGGCTTCAAAGCCGCAAGCAGCGCATCGCGCCGCACCGGTGCAAGGTTCAGAGACTGTGGAAGGGTTCCCTCCCGGATGCACCGGACAAATTCCTCCCAGTTCTGTTCCAGACGGCGCATCATTTCCAGAATCCAGGTGATGTACGAAGCATTCATCTCCGTCACATTCTCCTGCTTCAGAGCATACAAAAGATGCAGATACTGCGTGTCCTCACCGGATTCGGAGAAGATCGCCTCCTTCGGAGACAGAGTCGCATAGGAATACATGTCTCCCAGGTCATAAAACACCTTTCCCGAAAAGCATCCGCACGGGACGCCGCTGCCGGTTTTGTCAAAACGGACCTCCACAGGACTCAGCGTCGCTCCGTCGGTCCAGATGTCACCCAGCGCATCCGCAATCATGCCATAGCGGTACAGGTTCGTGTAGGCCGTGATCAGCCTGATCTGCTCTCTCGAAGAAGGAATAAGCTTTGAACCGCCGGTTGTCCCGGCTGTACTGAAGTAAAAATCCACCTTTGAGGAGGTCAGAACATTGTTCCGGCCATCTTCGCTCATATTATGAATATACGGTGCATAGTCCCCGTATTCCATGAGCGGAACCCTTGCCGCGTATTCCTCATAGCTTTTGATCGTATCAAAGCCATATTTGATTCCGAACTCCGTATGTGCGTTTTTATGGAGAACCTCACGGAGCAGCGCATCGTTTGTCTCCTGGGCATGGCCCTCCATACCCTTCAGCTTCCGGATAATGCCTTTTCCTCCGAGAGCAAGCGTTTGATAGGTACGCTTTCTGACCTCAGCAGAATTTTTCTCATCCATGTCTTTTCTCCAGGTAAACCTCCGCCTAGTACTCGTAACCTTCTGTTAAAGCGGACTTTCCCGCTCTGCGGATATGGATCGATCCGAATTCCGCCCTCCGGTCTTTCCAGGCCCAGCCAATGGGACGAAGGAATATATAGTTGCTGTGCAGGTAGGCGCGGAACGGCCTGTCTGCAGTGATCTCCCACACAGAGTTTTCAAACGTCAGAAGAATCTTTTCAAACTCCTGGTCCGAATACGCTTCGTGTACGAATTCATACAAAATAACTTCATCATGGGCAAGCTTCAGGTCCCGCACATAATCAAAGGTCTTCCGGACGCTTTCTCCCGATGCCAGCCTGAACTCGGCGAATCCGATCATATCCTGCAGGTGCAGCGCAAACGCCGGATCAAATTCCTCTTCGCTTCCGCCCTCCCAAAAAGCGGTTGTCTGTACGGATGCCTCTTCCTCCGAAATGGTATATCGTCGCTCCAGGCGGAATCCATATCGCAGCTCGGATACAGCAGTCTCCCCGCGTCCCATGCTCTGAACGGAGAGCTTCCGCTCCGGATCGGGGATTACGGTTCCAAACAGATACGGAGAAGTCACATAGGGCCACAGCTCCTGGAAGCATACCCCTTCTCCGTCGGCTGCTGCCAGAAGTCCCGTTCGCTTTCTCAGCGAAAATGCACCGCTGCCCGTTTTGCCCGCAGGCTCCGGATTGTACGGATCCTGTGTCCAGTCTTCTCCGGCCTTCAGCCGGAAAATGCTCGTCGTACCCTCCAGCATAAAGGTCATATCGCAGGCTTCCTCATCTTCTCCGGAAGGCTGACCGGAGCCGGCAGGCAGATCAGCCCTGCCAAGATGAACCCGCTCTCCGCCCTTCAATTTTAAAGCGGTTTTCGCACCCTCAGATACAGTGGAGCCGTACGGAGTAATACTCCAGGTCTGCTCCTGATCCGAGAGGTTTTCGACAAAAAACCCGTCCTCCTCCAGCCCGACGAAAAATTCCTTTTCAGACCGGAGCCGGCAGACACATCCGCTGTATATATTACAGAACATTGTCATATACGTCCCGTTCACAATGTTCGTGACCGGAACAAGACGTCCCTCCGTAAGCGGTGTCAGGTCCTTCACCTTCTTCTTGTCAAACGGAGGAAGCGCCCCCTCCATTTTCTGATGTGTCACCTCCCACATCGGGCGGAAAGCCCTCTGGAGTGACGGACCGAAATTACGCATGAACAATTCTTCCGGATTCGACATTTCCGGATCAACAATCACACTGCCGAACATGCGCTGCATGTACAGGGAGGGCAGGTTTCCACTGTATACCTCCATCAATATTTCTCTGATTTCGGGCATCGTTGTCGTTACCCGAAGAAGCATCAGCCTGTACAGCTGCATGAAAGAATAAAGCTTTGTCCGGTGCGCGGCGTCCACCAGCAGCGCACTCACGAAAAGCTGATGCGGGTTGGCGCTTCTGTCCGCTCCCGCCCTGTAAACACAAAGCATGGCGATGATCTCTGAGCCCCTGTCCGCGCACACCCCGAAAACCAGTCCCTTCATCTTCTGAATCTGGTCATAGCGCTCTGCAGAAAGCTCAGGGTCCAGGCTTCCGAAAAAAAACCTGTTTCTGGCCAGAAGGCGGGCACACTCTTCGCTGTCAAAAGGTTCAATGAACCGGTATCTTGTTTCATCACTCATTGTTTTCACCCTCTTCACTCCTGAGCAGGAAATCTGTTTTCAACCTCATCAATGCTCCCGGAAGTTTATTATTCGCCATCCGTGCAGCCCGGGACTCTACAGCTTCATCTCCATACTGCTTCCCTTTTTCTGGAGCCGGACCGCGATCTGTGTCAGTTTTCCGATATTCATCTGTACATTATTGCTTTTGTCTCCTGCCTTCGCATTCGTACGGCTGGAAGCAATGGCCAGAAAACGTTCCGGATTCAGAACCAGCCTCAGATGGTGCGGCAGGAACCGTTCCGGGTCTTCCACCGCCTGGTTTCCCTTTCTGCTCAGATGCAGCTGGCAGGTATAGGGAAGCTCCGGAAATTTCATCTCAACAACTACAGGCTCATCCGGGAAGAGACTTTCATCAAACATTTTCGACATCTGCATGGTCCGCTGCCGGACGCCGATCCGAAGCTTTTCTTCCGGGGTAGTATTCTCATCCGTCTGGATCCAGTAATTGTTTGCCAGATAGATGTAGTCATCTTTTCCGAACGTCCGCTTGATCAGGGCTTCCCTCGTTTCGTCCGAGATCCGTCCTCGCGAAGCCATCTCAACACCGGCTTTGCGGGCTGTGTCCAGGTAGGACTGCGTGAATTCCCGGAAAATCTCAAGCGAAAACAACGTGCCCTCGGGGCAGATGATCTTTTCGTAATTATCTCCGTAACAGATGTCAAACAGCTTCACAAGGGGTTCAACATTATTCTCATAGGAATAGAATCCGCAGGTAGCAACCAGAACGATTTTTTTGTTTCCTACATCCCACCGGTATTCATGCCTCTGCCCGCTGTCCTTGCGGTCAATAATCTCCGGAACATGAAAAGGAAGCGTCCTGTCAAACAGATTTTTCAGTCTGGCAGAGGGGCCAAAAAAATGAACAGGCGTACTGAAAATCACGACATCCGCTTCCTTATAAAGCTGTGTATACTCCGGCATGTCATCCGAGATTACACACTTGCCATCTTTGTTGTTCCAGCAGTAAAAACATCCGGTGCAGAATTCGATCCGCTTATCCTTCAGCATAAAGGTTTTCAGCGTATGTTTCCCATTGCTCATAAGCCCGTCGAGAAACGCATGTGTAATGTGCAGCGTATTGCTTCTCTCCCCCTTGGGACTCGCATTGACCAGCAGTATGTTCATCTAACGTTCTCCTTTTTCGGCAGGACTTTTGGCGTTGTAATATCATAGTAACTGTTCAGTACCCATTCATTCGGAATGCTTTGCATTCCTCATGTGGGCGGTCAGAGACGCTTCGCGTCTTGCCCGCCCCATGGACATGATCGAAATTCGCCTGAAATGCAAGCATTTCATTCGGAATGCTTTGCATTCCTCATGTGGGCGGTCAGAGACGCTTCGCGTCT
>CAMOXX010000027.1 GCA_946629475.1 uncultured Blautia sp.
CAGTTGTCTCTTCCGCTGCTGTGTCTTCCTCTTCTGCTTCCGCATCTTCCTGAGCCGCGGCGTCTTCCTCTGCAGCATCTTTCTCCGCTGCAGCGTCTTCCTCTACTGCTTCGGCGTCTTCCTCTGCAGCAGCATCTTCTGCTGCGGCTTCCTCTTCAGTCGTCTCTTCCGCTGCTTCTGTGTCTTCTTCTGCTGCAGCGGTTTCCTCCTCGCCGTCCTCTTCTTCCACGATTTCAATGTCCTCATCAGAGGTATCCTTTACGGTCGTGTACGAAGCTGTAGACGCGCTGAGATTTTCATCCACGCTCTTGGCCGCCTCATCCATATCCTGAGACGGATCCTCCAGCATCTTGTCGAGCAGAGACTGCGCATTCTCGTGCGCTTTCTCCTTATCCTCATCCGTCACTTCTTCACCGGAAGTGCTGAAAAGTACATACGTAAAGGAGGACTGATTCACTTCATCATCAGAGATCTCTACCGGTGCTTCGTCCTTCACGGCCTTGTTCACAAGTGAGGTGTACGCTTCAAGCTCAAGGTAATCCTTCACCTGATCCTCGGTGACACCAAGAAGGGCGATCGTTTCATCCGTGTTGGCTTCCATGAACGCTTTTGCCTTTTCCGAAGCCAGCGAAGTGATCTCATCACTCAGGGAGACATTATAGTCCGCTGCTTTTTCCTTCGAAACGTACATGACCTTCAGCTGATCAATCACAGAATCAATCAGCCCATCGCCGTTTGTCTTCCCCTCCTCAGAGGAATCCGCGTCCCAGTTGGGGGACATCACCGTCCCGTACATGTTGGAATACAGCTGATACATGTACTCCTGGTTTCCCTGCTGATAGCGGGTCATCAGGCTCAGGATCCCCATGGGAACCTCTGTCCCGTCGATCGTCAAAGCAGTTTTTGTTCCATCTACTTTCGCTTCCTTGCTCCCGCATCCTGCCAGAAGGCTGGCTGAGGTGATGCAGGCTACAGCACAGGCTGCGATTCTTCTCGTCTTCTCCTTCATGATATCCTCCGTTACTTATAGTAAGAACCTGTCATCGACAGTTCCTAATGAATGCGCGTTCATTTTAGCCGCACATGATTATCAGCGAAAAACCGCCATACTTTAAAGAGTATAAACTCTTTTTCCCCATTCATCAAGTCCTTTTTGATTACAGCGCCGAAAGTCCTTTAAACCCATGCCAGGCTTGCCTGCAAATGGTCGAAAGTCCTTAAACCCATGCAGCCCTGCCTGCCGCAATCTGCTTCTGGCGGGTAATCAATGGATCGTCTTCCGCAGGTCTGTGCAGAATTTCATCACCGCCTCCATCATATTTCCCTCCGGGCGGTAAATGAACCTTGGCCTGGCTCCTGCGCGGAACTCCAGCCTTCGCCGGTACCTTTCGAGAAACGGCGGAATGACCGACGGATCGATCCTGGCCTGCTCAAAAAGGGTAATGCTGACTTCCCTTCCATTCTGACGGATTTCCGTCACGTAGGCCTGATGCGCCTCCGCCTTTACGCGGGCTACAGCCAGAAGGTTCATTACTGTTTTCGGAAGATCCCCGAAACGGTCGATCAGCTCCTCCAGCATGTCATCGTAGTCCTTTTCGCTTTCAATCCCGGCGATCCGCTTGTAAATATCAAGCTTCTGGTATTCATTTCCGATATAGCTGTCAGGGATATACGCATCGACAATCATATCGATCGTGGTATCAAAATCTCCAAGGGTCTCTTCTCCCTGGACCTCCCTGACCGCCTCGGTCAGCATCTTGCAGTACAGGTCATAGCCGACTGCGTTCATATGTCCGTGCTGTTCAGCGCCCAGAAGGTTTCCCGCGCCGCGAAGCTCGAGATCCCGCATCGCGATTTTAAAGCCGCTGCCGAGATCGGTAAACTCCCGGATTGCAGAGAGACGCTTTTCAGCCGTTTCTTTCAGCATCCGGTTCTGACGGTACATCAGAAAAGCGTAGGCCGTGCGGTTGGAGCGGCCGATCCTGCCCCTGAGCTGATACAGCTGGGCCAGGCCGTAGCGGTCCGAATCGTGGATGATCATGGTATTGACATTCGAGATGTCCAGCCCTGTCTCGATGATCGTCGTCGTGACAAGCATATCGATTTCCCCGCTGATAAAGCGGTACATGACCCGCTCCAGTTCCCGCTCGCTCATCTGGCCGTGGGCAAAGTCGATTCTCACCTCCGGAAGAAGCTTCGCCAGGCGGTATGTCATATCCGCAATATCATTGACGCGGTTATAGACATAGAACACCTGCCCGCCCCGGCGCATCTCCCGCATGACGGCCTCGCGCACCATCTCCTCGTTGTACTCCATCACATAGGTCTGGATGGGCATTCTGTCCATCGGCGGTTCCTCCAGGACACTCATATCCCGGATTCCGATCAGGCTCATGTGGAGTGTCCGGGGGATCGGCGTCGCCGTCAGCGTCAGCACGTCCACATCCTGACGGAGCTGTTTGATCTTCTCCTTGTGTGTCACACCGAACCTCTGTTCCTCGTCGATAATCAGAAGTCCCAGGTTTTTGTAACTGACATCCTTTGACAGCAGGCGATGGGTACCGATGACAATGTCGACCTGGCCTTTTTTCAGGTCCTCAATAACCTTTTTCTGCTGGGCAGGTGTACGGAAGCGGCTCAGCAGCTCCACACGGACCGGGAAATCCTTCATCCTTTGGGAAAAGGTGTTAAAGTGCTGCTGGGCGAGGATTGTTGTGGGAACCAGATACGCCACCTGCCTGCTCTCCTGTACCGCTTTAAAGGCCGCGCGGATGGCGATTTCCGTTTTTCCGTACCCTACATCCCCGCAGATCAGCCGGTCCATGATCTTCGGCCCTTCCATATCATGCTTGGTATCCTCTATCGCCGAGAGCTGGTCCTCGGTCTCCTCATACGGGAACATTTCCTCAAACTCCCGCTGCCATACCGTATCCGGACCGTAAACATACCCGGGCTTATCCTGCCTTGCGGCATAAAGCTGAACCAGTTCCTTTGCGATATCGCGGACGGCGGAGCGTACCCGGGATCTGGTTTTGTTCCACTCCTGTGTACCCAGCCGGTTCAGAGCCGGAGGACGCGCTCCATCCTGCCCCGAGTATTTCTGCAGAGAATCCATCTGTGTAGCCAGGATATACAGAAAGCTTCCGCCCAGATATTCGATCTTGATATAGTCTTTCTGAGTGTAATTCACTTCCACCTGCTCGATTCCCCGGAAAATTCCAAGGCCGTGCCTCTCGTGGACCACATAATCCCCGACCGAAAGCTCCGAGAAATCCTGGATTCTCTGGCCGGAATAGTTTTTCTTTTTTCTGGGAGCCGTCTTCTGCCCGAAAATATCCGCCTCGCTGATCACAGCCAGGCAGATCAGCGGGTATTCAAAGCCTCTCCGGACATTTCCCTGCATGACCATCGTCTCACCGGGAGCCAGCACCCGGTCCGGATCCTTCCCGTAAAAGGCTGTGATTCCCTCGTCCTGCAGGTCCTTCGCAAGGCGTTCCGCCCTGGTCCGTGAAGCGGACAGAAGAATCGTCCGGTATCCCTGCGACTTGTATTTCCGAAGATCCTTTACCAGGTATTCAAAGCTGTTGTTGTAGGAACTTACCGACCTCACTGTAAAACCGATCCGTTCGGTTATCTTCCACTTGTCCTGGGCAGGTTCGAGCGAAGACAGGGCGATGCATTTTCGGCTGTTCAGCCTTTTTCTGACAGCAGAAAAATCCCACAGCCAGTCCGGAACGGGATTTTTGCTCCCGCTCTCCTGACGATGGGTCCGGCTTCCGTCATATTCCTCCCAGGCGATCTCCCCCTGCTCAGCGAGCCTGCTCGGTTCGTCCAGGAAGACCATGCTGTCCTCACCCTCAAAATAGTCGATAAAAGACCTGCGGTTTCTGGAAGGGATGTCCTCCGCGGCCGGAAAAAGAGTCAGCTCCTCCAGATTTTCGATGGAGCGCTGGCTGCCCGAATCAAAGCTCCTGATCGAGTCGATCTCATCCCCCCAAAGCTCGATTCTCACCGGGTTTTCCTCCGTAAGCGGGTACACATCCATGATTCCGCCCCTGAAAGAAAACTGTCCGGGCATCTCTACCTGGGACGCGGGCTCATAGCCGAGCGCCACCAGTTTTTTGCGGAACTCCGTCATATCCAGAGTTCCTCCCACATGGCAGGAAAGCAGTTTTTTCCCCACGGCAGAAAGAGGGGTGAGATAATCCATACACCCCTCAATACTTGTCACGACGGTGACTTTTTCATTCTCCAACAGCTGCCTGACTACCTGCATCCGCTGTCTTACCAGCAGGTTCCCATGCACGTCGGCCTGAAAAAAAAGCAGATCCCGCGCCGGATAAAAACACACGTCCTTATCATAAAAACGGTAGTCCTCAAATAATTCCCTGGCTCTTTTTTCATCCTCACACAGGATCAGCATTCGTGCAAAAAGTCCAGAAAGCCCGAAAATCAGGTGGGCTTTCTGGGACTCCGTGCAGCCGGAAACCGACAGGATACCGTCCCCGGTCAATGCTTTCTTCCGGACTTCCTCAAACTCTGACATCTCCTGCAGAGGTTTTAAAAACGAATTCATCATAAAGCCGGTTTCTTTCTATTATAATGGTTCATTGCAGCATCTACGCCCTCAGCCATCATCAGCTCCACCGCATCCGCCGCTTCCGCAATCGCTTCGTCAGCCAGAACACGGTCCGGCGCGTCAAACCGGCTCAGGACATAGTCTGCCAGATCCCAGTCCTTCGGCTTTGCGCCGACGCCAACGCGGACCCGGCAGAAATCCTCCGTCCCGAGCTTCTGGATAATATCCTTCATGCCGTTATGGCCGCCCGCGCTGCCTTTTTTCCGGATGCGTAGCTGTCCCGGCGCAAGGTCTATATCGTCATGGATCACTATAAGGTGCTCAGGACTGACCTTAAAAAAGGACGCCATCTGCTGAATCGGACCTCCGCTCAGATTCATATAGGACAGAGGCTTCATGAGTATCACACTCTGTCCGCCAATCATTCCTTTCCCGTACATGGCATTGAATTTGACGCCGCTCTGCGGAATCCTGTGGCGTTCTACCAGAAGATCAATGACATCAAACCCCATATTGTGGCGGGTCTTCTGATACCTGCTGCCCGGGTTTCCCAGGCCTGCGATCAAAAACATATTGTCCGGCCCTCCGTCAGTTGAAGTAGACCATCTCTTCCCGAAGAGGCTCGCATTCATTAACCTCGTCAGCATACAGAACCAGCCCCTTCCCTTTATACTCTCTGCGCTCTTCCACCTGGCCGCGTGCCGTCACAGAAACCCATGAGCCGGGTTTCAGGGAAGGAGCGTTGTCGCTCTTGCAAAGATAACCCAGAAACGTGGTGTCGTCCGCGCAGCATGTCATGGCTGTCCTTCCCGGAATAAAAAACTTTCTTCCAAGTCCTCTGGGTTTCATAACCCTTGCTGTAAAACGGACTGTCTTCCCGTCATAATGATCCGGGTTGTCCATGGCATCCACAAACCAGATGCCGTAGTCCTCCGGCAGAATATCAATTACAGGCGCATCCATGTCAAACGGCATCTCATCGCTGAAAATGTCGCTGATTTCTCCCTTTTCATCCTCAAATACGACCTCTGCCCTCTGATTTGCGACCTTGATCCCCCTGCGGTAGGAAGGCAGCGGGTCGCTCTTCAGACAGCGGTTGAAGATCACGAGGTCCGCATTGCGGACCATGTCCATAAAGAGAGACTTCATATTGTTGATGTAAACCTGATAGGTCCGCGCATCGGCGATGGTAATCTCCTGCTCAATGCTCCATCCCTTCGGCAGCTCCATCTTCTCAAAATCACTGACCAGCCACATTCCGTTGTACTCAACCAGAACGCGGTCCGGCTTGTGCAGCATATCCAGCGTAGCGAGCTTCTGCGGGGTAAAGTCCTCTTTGTCCGCAATAACCTCGACAACCGTATTGTCGCGGCTCAGTTTTCGGATATTGTACTCCTCCTCCCCCTCCTCGCAGAGGATCAGGAGGGTTTTTCCGTCAATCCGGAAATAATCCTGGTTCAGCGTAAAATTCAGGAAGGTTGTTTTTCCGCTTTCCAAAAAGCCCGAAATCACGTATACGGGGATTGTCATATCGTCCATAATTCCTCCAGTGCCTTTTCGTTCATCTTGGAACCGATCACGCAGAAGCGGCCGGTAAAGTCAGGAGCTCCCTCGCGGATCTCAATCTCCTCCGGAACCATATCAAAGTAGATCCATGTGCCGTCGTCCGACGGAAGCATGCCCTTGGCTCTCAGAATAATACCGTAATCCTCAGAGGACGCAAGCCTGTTCAGGATCGTCTCGATCTGCTCTCTGGAGTATTTCTTTACTGTCTCGCGGCCCCAGCTTGAGAAGACCTCATCCGCATGATGGTGGTGATGTCCATGATGATCATGGTCGTGATGATGCTCGTGGTCATGATGGTGCTCATGCTCTTCATGGTCGTGATGATGCTCATGCTCTTCATGATCGTGGTGGTGGTCGTGCTCATCATGGTCATGATGATGCTCGTGCTCTTCATGATCGTGGTGGTGGTCATGCTCATCATGGTCATGATGGTGCTCATGCTCTTCATGATCATGGTGGTGCTCATGCTCCTCGTGGTCATGATGATGCTCATGCTCTTCATGATCATGATGGTGGTCATGCTCTTCATGATCGTGGTGGTGGTCGTGCTCATCATGGTCATGATGATGCTCTCCGGGTGCATGGACATGTCCGCACTCAGGGCAGACTTCCTCCTCGGCCATCAGCTCCTCGCTCAGATGCTCCAGCGATACCGGATTCTCCATAACCTCCAGAATCTTCTTCCCGTCAAGCTGCGCGATCGGTGTTGTGATGATTGCTGCCTTTGGATTCTTTTCACGGAGCATATTCATAACCTCCGCCGCCTTCTCCTCATCTACGATGTCGGTCCGGCTCAGGATAATCGCACCTGCATACTCTACCTGATTATTGAAAAACTCGCCGAAATTGCGCATGTACATTTTGCACTTTTTCGCGTCGACCACGGTCGTATAGCTGTTCAGCTTCATCTCAACTTCCTGCTGTACGCCCTGAACAGCCTTGATCACATCCGAGAGCTTGCCGACACCGGAGGGCTCGATCAGAATGCGGTCAGGATGGTAGGTTTCCACCACCTCTCGGAGGGAAGTGCCGAAGTCGCCGACCAGCGAGCAGCAGATACAGCCGGAATTCATCTCCCGGATCTCAATGCCGGATTCCTTTAAAAATCCGCCGTCGATCCCGATCTCACCGAATTCATTTTCGATCAGAACAACCTGTTCTCCCTGAAGCGCTTCAGCGAGAAGTTTTTTGATCAGAGTGGTCTTTCCGGCTCCAAGAAAGCCGGATACGATATCAATTTTTACCATAAAGTATAACCTCCTTCTGTAACATATATTACTTTCAGCTTTCCGAACAGTCAGTTGCTGAATAATATGCGCACGCAAGACAACCAGGGGACAATAAGTCCCCTGGCAGCTGTTGTGTTTCATTTTCACATAGGGAATGCAGTGCATTCCGGATTAAGCGGTGTGTCAGACGGCTCAGAACAGGAAAACTCCAATACCGTAAGGCGCAAGCGGATAGGCGAACGAATAATCCCTGTTGTCACAGTTGCACAGCTCCGCCTTGTAGCTCTCCGGTTTATCCAGCAGCCCCTTCTCATTCATGATCAGACGGTACTGCTTCTTTTTCGGCACGCCGACCCGGTACTCCGGACGTTCCACCGGAGTGAAACTGCAGACGATCAGAACATTGTTGCGTCCTGTCGGTGAATACCGCACAAAACTGAAGATACTGCGGTCACCGTCATTCGCGTTGATCCATTCAAAGCCCTTCGGGTCATCATCCATGCCGTAAAGAGCCGGATACTTGCGGTAAATCGTGAGCAGCCCCTGTACAAAGTCCTGAAGGGAACGGTGATTTTCTTCGCCCAGAAGGAACCAGTCAAGCTCACGCTCCTCGCTCCACTCTCTCAGCTGGCCAAAATCCTGCCCCATGAAGAGAAGCTTCTTGCCGGGATGTCCGAACATAAAGGTATAGGCTGCCTTCAGGTTCTTAAACTTGTCATCCATCTCGCCCGGCATCTTGTTCAGCATCGAGCACTTCAGATGCACTACCTCATCGTGCGAAAGCACCAGGATATACTTTTCGCTGTAGGCATACATCATCGAGAATGTCATCTTATTATGATTGAATTTCCGGAAATACGGATCCAGCTTCATGTATTCGAGGAAATCATTCATCCAGCCCATGTTCCACTTGAGTGAGAACCCAAGGCCGTCATCCTCCGGCTTTCCTGTCACCTTCGGCCATGCCGTGGACTCCTCGGCAATCATCACTGTGCCATGGTTCCTGCCAAGCAGAACTGAGTTCAGGTGCTTGAAAAGCTCGATCGCTTCCAGATTTTTATTGTCGCCGTACTTATTGGCAACCCACTGTCCGTCCTGCTTTCCATAGTCAAGATAAAGCATGGATGCAACAGCGTCAACCCTGAGGCCGTCCACATGGCACTCTTCCACCCAGAAGAGCGCGTTGGCGATCAGGAAGTTCTTGACCTCCGGCCTTCCGTAATTGAAGATCTTGGTTCCCCAGTCCGGATGTTCACCCTGCCGCGGATCCTCATGTTCAAAGACAGCCGTACCGTCAAAGTTAGCCAGACCATGGGCATCTTTCGGAAAATGCGCAGGTACCCAGTCAAGGATCACACCGATCTTATTGCGGTGCATATAGTCAACAAAATACTTGAAGTCCTGAGGCGATCCGTAGCGGGATGTCGGGGAATAATATCCGGTCACCTGATATCCCCAGGATCCGTCAAACGGATGCTCCGCGATTCCGATCAGCTCAATGTGGGTATACCCCATCTTTTTCACGTATTCTGCCAGACGCTCCGCTGCCAGACGGTAATTATAAAATCCGTCCTCATTGTCCTCGGACCACGGATGCTTCATCCACGAACCGAGATGTACCTCATAGATGGCCATCGCGTCCTTGTTCTCATTGAATTTTTCCCGGTTCCGCATCCAGGCGGCATCGTTCCATTTATAGTCACTGATGTCCGTGATGCGGGACGCCGTTCCCGGGCGAAGCTCACTTTCGTTCGCAAAAGGATCAGCTTTTACAAGCTCCTCACCGTGGTAGCCAATGATATGGAACTTGTACAGCTCGCCGATTTTCGCCCCCGGAACAAAAGTCTGATACACGCCGATCGGGCCGGCCTTTTCCATCGGATCCGCATCGGGATTCCATCCGTTAAAATCTCCGATAACAGAAACCTTCTGCGCATTCGGAGCCCACACAGCAAAGTAAACGCCGCTTACGCCGTCCTGCTTCACCGGGTGCGCACCCAGCTTTTTGTAGATATCATAGTGGGTGCCCTGACCGAACAAATACTGATCCATGTCGGTAAATGCCATTTTTTCTCCCATATGAAAGTCCTCCGTTCGCTTCCCATTTTTTATTGTTCTCAAAACGCAGCCAGCAGGCTTGCGTCAGGTTTCAGTGTAATATGAAGACTTCCATTTTCGGCTTTCAAAGAGTCTTCCCCGGTCAGGCAATGCAGTTCTTTTTCAGGATAAGGCAGCCGGATAAACAGTTCTGATTCTTTATCATCATTGTTGACAGCAACAATCACCCCGGAGTCCCCCAGGATGCGCGCGAACGCATACTGTCTGTTTGTCAGCAGGAGTTCCTGATATCTCCCGTCGACAAGGGCAGGATTCTCAGCGTGGATCCTTCCCAGGGTCCGTACCCATGCAAGAAGAGCCGGCTGTTCCGGATGATTCAGAGCTTCCTTCAGGTTGACATACGGGCGAAGCGGATCGTCGTTTCCTCCGTCCTTCCGGCCCTGAATGCCCCATTCCGAACCATAATAGATGGAAGGGATACCCGGCAGCGTAAACAGAAGCGTGTATACCGGGAAAATATGTCCCGGTACATTCAGTTTCGAAGCAATCCGGTCTACGTCATGGTTGTCCACAAATGTATACAGGCGGAGTCCCCGGTATATTCCGCCGTTCTGGTCAAACTGCCGGCGGATGGAATGCGCGATTTCGAAATAATTGTGATCGTTGTGCCCGGAATACAGGCCCTTGTGAAGCTCGTAGTTTGTCACGCTGTTCAGAAGGTTCGGTTTCACATACCTGCTGTAGTCGCCGTGGATCACCTCACCCATCAGCCAGAAATCCTCTTTTTTTCCGTCGCAGAAATGCCGCATTTCCTCCATGAAGGAAAAATCAAGGCAGTCCGCACAGTCAAGGCGGATTCCGTCAATGTCAAACTCGCTGATCCAGAATCCGATCACATCCAGAATATAATCCCGGACCCCTCTTTCATAATAGTTCAGATTCACAAGTTCAAAATGGTTCCGCCAGGCTTCATACCCAAAGCCGTCATTATACGGATTGTTCCATCCGAAATTCAGCCCCTTAAACCAGCTGCAGTACGGCGAAGACTCCCGGTTCTTCCGAACATCCTCAAATGGACCGAATTCGCGCCCGACATGGTTGAACACGCCGTCCACGACAATGCGGAGTCCAAGGCTGTGCGCTTTTTCAACAAAGTGCCGGAAATCCTCATTATCCCCGAGTCTCCGGTCTACTTTTTTATAATCCTTTGTATCGTATCCATGTGTGGAGGATTCGAACAGAGGGCCGATATAAACCGCGGTGCATCCAAGGCTCCGGATGTGCGGAAGCCACTCCTCCAGCATGGGGAAACGATGCACTGTTTCACCCCGGTCATTCACGCGGGGAGCCCCGGTCATTCCGATGGGGTACATATGATAGAATACTGCCTCATCATACCATTTACTCAATGTTTTTTCCTCCTTTGAGGTTGATAATCCGTATCTGTAAAGCGGCGGACCCGATGCTAGTATTCATCTTCGGAGTACAGCTCCTCCGAGTCATCCTCATAGTATTCTTCGGATGTGTCACCTTCATCGTAGCTGTCCCCGGATGCAGCATCCTCTTCGTAATATTCATCATCTGCGCCTTCGCCGTCCGATGAACCGCTCTCGAGAACATCCTCGTCCGAGCTCTCCAGAACAGCATCCGCACCGCCTGACGACGGAGTGCTTCCAAGTGTGGCCTCCCCGTTATAGCCGGCAACCGAGCCGGAATCGAGGGTGCTCTGCCAGAAATCGATATACAGCGCGTTCTGAAGCGATACATTTTTCGCAGCGGCCATCTCGCTCACTGTGACCAGCCGGTATCCCTTTTCGATCAGTTCGGGGATAAACCGGATGGCGGCCCGGACAGAAGGCTCATGGATGTCATGCATCAGAATGATCGTACCGTCCGTCAGATCTCCGTTCATGACGGAATCATAATCGGCATCAACATCCAGAAGCTTCCAGTCAAGGCTGTCCAGTGACCAGAATATAAACGGTTTTCCAACCGTATCGTAGATATCCTGGTTTCCGTTTCCGTACGGGGCACGTGCGACAGTGGCCGCCTGCCCGCAGGCCTCGATCAGGAGATTATCGGTATCATTAAACTGCTTGTACACCTGATCAAGCGAGAGTGTGGTCTGGTCCGAGTGATCATAGGAATGATTCCCGAGTTCACAGCCGATCTCAACCATCTTGCGCACTTCATCGGGATAGCTGCCGACCAGTTCCCCAAGCATGAAGAAGGTCGCGTGCGCGTTGTTCTCCTCCAGGCAGTTCAGCAGGTCCATCGTATATTTGGAAGGACCGTCGTCGAATGTGAGCGCGAGCATAGGACGTTTTTTATCCGGATTGTAAGCTCCGTCTTCATCAAAATAATATTCATTCGCTCCGCTGTAGACCCAGCCCGTCTGGATATACCCGTCGCTGTCGAAGGAGTACTGAACCCCTTCGATCTCCTGAAAGCCGTCTGCAAAGAACGTGCCGTCAGGGTTCTGATACCACTTGCCGAAGCTGTTCTCATGCCATCCCGGAGTCAGGACAGCTGCCTTTGCGGTATCATTATCGCTCTTCACCGGTATGCGGATTGCCTGCGCATCCCCCGCATCCACCTCATAGGTGACTCCTCCGTCCGCTTCCAGTGTATCACCGCCGGAATTGCTGCCCGTCTTCGACATCAGAGGCAGAATTACGCCTCTTACCAGAAAGATTCCCAGCAGAACGGCAAATACCGCAATAACTCCGATAATGATCAGCCTGTGGTTCATCATCTGCCGCTGTTTGATCCGCTGTTGTTCACGTATGCTTACTCTGCTCATTAAAAAACACTTTCTTTCAGGAATCCGCGAGTCTTGAATTATTCTGCTGCAGCTGTTGTCTCTTCGGAAGCTTCTGCCTCTTCTGGCGCGGCCTCTGTCACCTCTTCTGCAGCTTCAGCCTCTTCCGGCGCGGCCTCTGTCACCTCTTCTGCATCTTCGGCCTCTTCCGGCGCGGCCTCTGTCACTTCTTCAGCAGCTGCTTCTTCCGGCGCGGCCTCTGTCTCGGTAATCACGGCATTGTCAAGGATAAATTTCATGGCTGTCTCCGTCACAGCAGCACGATCGACTGCCTCCTCACCTACCGTCTCCTTCAGATCGCTGATTGTCTCTGCCCCGTAGGCTTCCATATAGTTTGCCAGAATCTCCTCCGCATCCGCATCGGTAACGACGATTCCTTCCTGATCAAGAACGCCCTGCAGGATGTAGAATACCTTTGCCTGGTTTTCGCCGTACTCACGGCACTCCTCCTCAAAGGATTCCTCCGTATATCCCATCGCCTCGATCATGTCCTTCATTTCCATGCCGTAGTAAGCTGCCATCTGCTCCGCGGACTGTTTCTCATAGTCGATGCCGAACTGGACATCCTCATCCGGAAGGTCCGTAAATTCGGAGCCATTCAGAATCAGCTGGAACGCCTGATCACGGAGAGAACTCTCTGCTGCCGCATCCGCTTCCTCCTGAAGCTCAGCCTTCACCTGCTCCCGGTACTCGTCGACAGTCTGCGCATCCGTACTGTTCTTCACCCACTCGTCGCTGAGAACCGGAGTCCGGCTGATGGACTGCACTGTAACGGTAAATACAACATCCTGTCCGGCCAGCTCCTCGCTGTGGTATTCCTCCGGGAAAGTCAGAGGAATATCCTTTGTCTCACCCTTCATCATACCGATCACACCGTCCTCGAATCCCGGAATAAATGAGCCGGAGCCGATCTCGAGCGGATAGCCTTCGGATGTGCCGCCTTCAAATGCGACTCCGTCCTTTTTGCCCTCATAGTCGATCGTCGCGATGTCGCCGGTCTCCACCGGACCGTCACCTGCATCCTCCGGATTCTCGGAAAGTGTTGTCTCGATCCTTGCATTGATCTCCTCATCCGTGATCTCCGGAACCTCTTTTGTAAGCTCGAGCCCTTTGTATTCGCCGAGCGTCACCACCTCAGATGTGTCTTTGGATACGATGCTCGGAATGTCCGCAAGGGCTGTCTGAGAAAGAACAAGGCAGAATGCCGGGATTGCCGCGAGTGCTGTTTTCTTCATATTTCAAGTCTCTCCTTTTAAATCATAAATGGTGGTAACTGTTCAACATTACATCTCCGGTACGGGGGTCGGCCGTGAGGAATCCCAGACTTCATCAACATCAAAAAGATCCTCGCACATTTCCGGATTATAGTACATCCGGTAACCGTCCAGATTGCGGCGGCCCATCCGGAACGCCTGATCCGTAAACTGTACCCAGAGACGGTTGGAATCCACATTACAGTAATAGTTGTATCCTCTGCTCTTGTAATACGCGAACTTCGGATTGTCAAAATCGTATTTCTGCCAGTTGCTGATGTCAGCGCCGAACGCGAAAATAATCACATCCGTATCACCGAGAATCGGCTTCACATTTGCTTCCCATCTCTTATTGTCCTCCTTCAGCTCCTCAGCGGTCGATGTGGTGGCATTCCTGTGTCCCCAGGTATGGCTCGCGAACTCCCAGCCCTCCGCTTTCATCGCGTCAGCCACACGGGTCGCCTCCTCCACCTCCCGGTCAAAGTCAAAATCCGGATTGTTCCGGAGGAATTCCTCCTGATTGTCCTGAAGATTATCCCGCGTTTTGTATGCACTGTCCGTGCGGTAGCCAAGCACCCCGTTGTAGCCTGTCATAGCCAGGATACCCTTATGGCCTCTGTACGAAAAATCGGGATGCTCCCGTACAAACGTGTCGATCAGGGGAACCATATCGTAGTCGCCGACAGATACGCTCCCGTCATCCTCGATATATTCACATTTGACGCTCCCGTCATCCGTCACAACCAGCCGGCTTGCAAAGCCGTCGCCGTCCATATAATGGTAATAGCTCACATCATCCTGGGAAAGGACAAAGGGCTTCTTTCCAGGCGGCAGACGGATGGACCCCGGGCTCATCGTCCCGTCATCATTCACCTTCGCAATATCATGAAGGCTGACCATGACATACCCTTTATCATACATGGACTGGATAATCCCGTTGAACTCACTGATGGTGGTCATCATCTGGTTGTATCCGTCCTCATCTTCATCCCCGTCAAACGCCTTGGACGTATCATAAATCAGTGTATGGAAAAACACATGAGTGATGTCCTCCATCTTCCACTCGGTACAGGCGGCCTTGGTGTTGCGGTATTTTTTCGCCGCGGTCTGCAGCGCCAGATCATCCGCATACTCCGGCTGCTCCTCGAGATATGCAATTGCGCTGTCGTAATCATACTGCAGCGCAAACGACGCAGCTTCATCCAGAATCGGCTGAACCGGGATCGGCGTCGGCGTCGGTTCCGGTGTCGGTGTCGGCGTAGCGGACGGTTTTATGTCAATCGCCTTTTTTGCCTCTTTCCTGTCGTCATCCTCCACTTCAACAACCTTATCGTCGAACGGGAGCATACGGACAGCACAGCCCTGGAGCATCGACAGACTCCCCGTCACGGCAGCCAGGATCAGAAGCCTTCCCCATGGTTTCTGTATTCTGCCCTTCATAAACCCCTGATTTCCTCCCTTCCTCCCGCTTCACAATACTACATTATAAACGCACACAGGCAAAATTTCCACCTCTTTTTATGAAGCAGATTGCCTTTTCTTAAAAACAATGCTACAATAAGGGCCATGCAGTAAATCACCAGTCAAATGAGGAGGATTATTATGAGTACAGTAACAATCGTCCTTCTGGTTATTCTGGTCGTTCTTATCGGGGTGCTTATCGCACTTTACTTTTTTGGTAAGAAGACCCAGAAAAAGCAGGAGGAACAGCAGGCCCAGATCGAACAGACAAAGCAGACGGTTTCCATGCTCGTCATCGACAAGAAGCGGATGCCTATCAAAGAGTCGGGGCTTCCTCAGATGGTGATAGACCAGGTTCCCCGCCTCATGAGAAGGCAGAAGCTCCCGATCGTCAAAGCCAAAATCGGACCCAGGATCCAGATTCTGATCGCGGACGAAAAAGTCTTTGACCTGATTCCCGTCAAGAAAGAAATCAAGGCGGAGGTCAGCGGACTCTATATCGTGGGTGTCAAGGGAATCCGCGGCAACCTGGAAAAGCCGGCCGAAAAGAAAAAGGGCTTTTTCAAGCGCCTTTTCAATCGCTGACGCGTCAGCAGGAAGGAAATCCTACAATGTAAAACCCGGTGCATTCTTCGACTGCACCCTGTAAGTCAGGAAGCAGTCAGCCACGTGCTCATTATTCATCTCGAGGGAGTACTCGATGCGGGCATTCAGGCTGTCTGTCTCCTCTTCCACTTTTGTCATGGTGGCCGCTATACCCATCCGGATCGTACCGAACGGAGTCGTATAGCAGGCCATATTTTTTTTGCCCTTTTCAAAAACCATATGAACATTAACCAGACCCTTTTTCCGCACCTCCATAGAGCTGTCAGACAGCTTCACATAGTTGACGGTCGGCACCCCGGTTTCATCCAGCACCTCCTCATAACGAAGATAATGGCTTCCGTTTTTGAAATAGTAGCTGCCCGGCACGATCACCTCGATCGGCTGGGCAGCACCTTCCTCATCCATCGACTGCAGGCCCGCAATATGGATCAGCACGTCCTTATTCATGTTCTTTCTCCTCCAGATTGTATCTGCTCAGCACCAGGTGCTCTGCCCTGTGCTGAACAGCAGCTCCAGATCCACCTTTCGGGTCATCTCAACATTGTAAGGGAGGATGGAATTCGCAAATTTCTTGAATTCCTCCGCCAGGTCGCTTACGAAAAAGCGGTAGGGGAATTCCTCCGTATCAGCTGATGAGCACAGCATATTCCGGTCCTCCAGAAGCTGCTTCAGCTCCAGGGCAGTCTCGTAAGCCGGGTTGACAAGCCGGACATGACTCCCCATGACCCGGCCGATCAGGTTCCGGAGAAGCGGATAATGGGTACAGCCGAGGATCAGGGTATCGATATCCTTTTCCTTTAGAGAATCAAGATAGCGGTGCGCCACTGCCTCGGTGACGGGATCATCAAGCCATCCCTCTTCCGCCAGTGGTACAAAGAGCGGACATGCCTTTCCGATTACTTCGATCTCCGGATCCAGCCTGTGCAGGTGCTCCGCATGGATCCCGCTGCTGATCGTCCCCACCGTCCCGATGACTCCGACACGGTGATTCTTCGTCACGGAGGCCGCAACCGCGGCTCCCGCGTCGATGACGCCGATAACAGGGATGTTGATCTCTTTTTTAATGGTTTCCAGCGCAAAGGCGCTGGCTGTATTACAGGCGATCACGATCGCTTTTACATCCTGCCGGATCAGAAAGCGGGTGATCTGGCGGGAAAAGCGAATGATGGTCTCCTTCGATTTGTTTCCGTAGGGCAGCCTCGCGGTGTCCCCAAAATAGACAATTTTCTCAGATGGAAGGTTCCGCATGATCTCCCGCGCAACGGTCAGTCCTCCGATACCGGAGTCAAACACGCCGATCGGAGCCTCCCTCCTGCATTCCATATTCTCAGTAAACGTATTCATAATTCCTCTTATGCAACCCGGAACACCCTGGTAAGATGTACCGTTCTGGCTTTTCTGCTCTCTCTGAGAGCTGCCGCTGCTTTCTCAGCCTCTCCTTTTTTTTCAAAAATGCCGAATACGGTCGGCCCGCTTCCGCTCATGATCGCGTTCATCGCCCCGTGCCGGCAAAGAAGCTCCGCGATTTCGGTGATGACCGGGTACTTCCGGGCAATTCCGGGCTCGAAGACATTTTTCATGCGGCTGGTGATCCCGTAAAGATCTCCCTTTTGAATGCATTCTATCATGCCATCAATATCCGGCCTTGCTGTAATACTGTCGGTATTGAGCGATTCATAGGCAGTTTTCGTTGAAACATTGACCGCCGGCTTACCGACAACGACATGGCAGCCCGGAACAGACGGCAATCGGGTAAGCTTTTCACCGATCCCCTCCGCCAGAGCCGTTCCCCGCATTACGCAGTACGGAACATCAGCCCCGAGAATCACCCCGCGTTCCATCAGTTCCTCCGTCGAGAGGCCCAGGCCGAAAAGACGGTTGACTCCGACCAGCACTGCGGCAGCGTCAGAGCTTCCGCCAGCCAGCCCGGCTGTCACGGGAATATATTTTTCAAGATCTATCTTCAGTCCGTCCCGGATCCCGAATTCCTGCATCAGAAGCTCCGCGGCACGCCAGGCCAGATTGCGGCTGTCCGTCGGAATATAGGCCAGATTCGTCCGGAGTTCGATCCCCGGCTCTTTTTTTATTTCCAGGTTCAGGTCATCATACATGCTGATCGTCTGCATAATCATGCGTACATCATGATATCCATCCGGACGCTTTCCGAGCACATCCAGTGCCAGATTAATCTTTGCAAGTGCATGTAAACGCATTATGTCACCCCCGAACTCATCATAACCTGTTCATTCACAAAAGTAAATAGGTTATCTCTTGCTCAAACACTCTTTCTCTGGTATGATGATTGCATTCCTGATATTCCTGCAAATGAAGCGGTTCAGTATCTGTTCAGTACCTTCACAGATACGCTGTTCAATCGTCAATCGTCAATGATGGAGAGTGTCTGTATGATTCGTTTTATTATAGTTTGTATCATTGTTGCCTTATATCTGATTCTCACACTGCCGGCAATTCCCGTTCTTTACCTGATCGGTAAAAAATGGCCGCACGCGAAGGACATCGCTTCGCTCAGGATGATCCAGGCCGTGTTCCGCCTGATCCTTTTCGTGAGCGGCGTTAAGCTCGATATCAAAGGGGAGGAGAACGTTCCCCGGGACAGAGGAGTTCTTTATATCGGCAACCATCGGAGCTATTATGATATTCTGATCACGTGCACCCGCTTCCCGGATGTCACAGGATTCGTAGCTAAAAAAGAGATGGACCGCTATCCGGTTTTCAATGTGTGGATGCGGTATATCCGCTGTCTGTTCCTGGACCGCAGCGACCTGCGTCAGGGAATGGAAACCATTAAAACCGCCACCGAAATGGTAAAGAACGGAGTTTCGGTCTTCATTTTTCCCGAGGGAACCCGGAACAAAGCTGAGAATGAGCTGGACATGATGGAATTCCACGAAGGAAGCTTCCGCGTGGCAACCCGGTCAGGCTGTCCGATCGTCCCGGTCGTCCTCCACAACACACAGGAAATTTTCGAAGCCCACCTGCCGAAGATCCGCCCGACCCACGTAACCGTGGAGTACCTGCCGCCCATAGACCCAGGAACCCTGACCAGAGAAGAGCAGAAGCATATCGGAGCGGCCGTGCGCGGGATGATATATAAGAGGCTGGAGGGAATACAGCCCGCTGAGTAGTTGTGGGGAATCC
>CAMOXX010000028.1 GCA_946629475.1 uncultured Blautia sp.
GCCATATATTCCTCGGTGTTTTTCCGGGAAGAAGATAATAAATACACAACACAACCGGGAAAAACAGAAGGAATGCAGCAGAGTTAAATAACATAGTATTACCACCAGATCGTATTTTTTGTCATTCGGATTTCATCATTATTATATCTTACAAAACATAATATCGCAACCTTCAGTTAAGAAACTGTTAAAATCAGCTTAAAAGAAGAAACAGCCAAGCAACATCCCGAAAAAAAGCATTGACCTTTTGCCTTGTTTTTTATATAATAGGATAGTCGTCAAAATGACGGTACGGAGATGTACCCAAGTGGCTGAAGGGTCCGCACTCGAAATGCGGTAGGTCGGGTAACCGGCGCGAGAGTTCAAATCTCTCCATCTCCGCTGAAAAAGGCAGTGAAAAAGCAATCATCTTTTTCACTGCCTTTTATTTTGTTATCTCTTTGAAAAAAAATTTACCGCCTCACGGATCTGTGATACATAGACAAGCCTGATTCCCTCCGTGTTCCGGATGGAATTCCGGCAGACCTCCGGCAGCATCACGGAGGAAAAGCCAAGCTTCCGGGCTTCCTGCACTCTCTGCTCTGCCTGGCTGACCGCGCGGATCTCACCGGACAGCCCTACCTCGCCGAATACCAGGCATTCATCCGGAACCACAAAGTCCCGGCAGCTGGAAGCGATCGCCATGCAGATTGCCAGGTCGATCGCCGGCTCGGTCATTTTCATCCCTCCGGCAATATTTACATAGGCATCCATACTCCCCAGGCTTAAGCCTGCTTTTCGTTCCAGCACAGCCATCAGCAGGTTGACACGGTTGAAATCGGTCCCGACGGTTGTGCGGCGCGGGATTCCGAAATTTGTCTGGCACACCAGTGCCTGAATTTCCACAAGGATCGGCCGTGTGCCGTTCACAGAGCAGGTCACTACAGACCCCGAAGAGTTCTGCGGCTTTCCGGTAAGCAGATACTCCGAAGGATTCTTCACTTCCTTCAGCCCCTCGTTTTCCATTTCAAACACGCCGATCTCATTGGTTGAACCAAAGCGGTTTTTTACAGCCCGCAGAATGCGGTACGATGCATGGCGGTCACCCTCAAAGTAAAGGACAGTGTCCACCATATGCTCCAGCACACGGGGTCCGGCAACGTTTCCTTCCTTCGTCACATGCCCCACGATAAAAATCATCACACCGAGCCCCTTTGCAAGCTGCATCAGCACATTGGTGGACTCTCTTACCTGGGATACGCTTCCGGGCGCACTTCCTACATCCTCATCATACATGGTCTGGATCGAATCGATCACAGCAATATCCGGTTTTCTCTTTTCGATTACACTGCGGATCGTCCCGAGGTTTGTCTCGCAGAGCAGTTCCATCTTTTCGGTAAAGGAACCGATCCGGTCCGCCCTCATGCGGATCTGCCGCAAAGATTCCTCCCCTGAGATATACAGTACCGAATTTCCCTGAGACGACAGGTTCCGGCAGGCCTGCAGAAGAAGTGTGGATTTTCCGATTCCAGGATCACCGCCGACCAGCACCATAGAGCCGGCAACAATCCCGCCCCCGAGAACCCTGTCAAGCTCTCCGATGCCGCTTGTCCGCCGCTCTTCGCGGGCAAGCGATACATCACGCAGAATCACAGGCTCCTCTGTCTGCCTGCGGAGGGATGAATCCGTATTCCTTCCGCTCTTCGTTGAGGTCACAACCTCCTCCACAAAGGTGTTCCAGCTGCGGCACCCCGGGCACTGTCCCATCCATTTTGGAGACTCGTAGCCACACTCCCTGCAGAAGAAAACGCTTTTTTTACTTTTCATATCAGACCCGGACGATCCTGACCGAAACAGATCCCGCACCGGACAGCTCGGCACTGAAGGAAAGCTTGCCGCCCAGGTTCGTCTTCATCACACCGGTTCCGGCATCATCGATAAAAACCTCGTATTCTGTATCCGCTTCCAGCTCTACCGTAATCTGGGCATCCTCCGGGCCTTCCACCGTAAAGCTCATCTCATCTCCGGTGATCCGGAGGCCGGTCACGGCCGTACCGGGAACGGATTCATAGACAAACATCTCATTCTTTTCAAGTTTAGTAATCTCGCGGAACGTTTTTACCTTATACAGATCTCCCTGGAACGGAAAATCCGACAGTTTTGCCTTTGCAGTGAGCTCATAATCTCCAAAGCTCAGCGTTCCGTTTTCTTCTGCGCGGAGCAGTTCCTTGATGGCTGCCATATTATTTTCCTCCTGTCTCCCAGATTAGTTTTCCTTCTTTGTTTCGTACTGTAACCGTATCTCCCCGGTGAACCCTGCCCTCCAGAATTTCATTTGCCAGGGGATCCTCCAGTTTCGTCTGGATGGCTCTTTTAAGCGGTCTTGCTCCATATTTGCTGTCAAATCCGGCCTCACATAAAACGTCACGCGCCTTTGGAGTGACGGAAAGCTCAATCTCCAGCTGTTCCCTGCACCGCCTGGCAAGGTCCTCCAGCAGAATCCCGACAATCTTCCGGATATCCTCTTTTTTAAGCATATGAAAGACCATGATCTCATCAATCCGGTTCAGGAATTCCGGTTTAAAAATCCGCCGCACTTCTTCCATAACACCGGATTTCATACGTTCGTAATCCCTGTCCTCCTGGTTTCCCGAAACAAACCCCAGCCTCTTTGGCTCGATGATCGCCTGGGCTCCTGCGTTGGAGGTCATAATGATGATCGTCTGCTTAAAGTCAACCCTGCGTCCGTGCGCATCTGTGATATGGCCGTCGTCGAGCACCTGAAGCAGGATATTGAACACATCCGGATGCGCTTTTTCGATCTCATCGAACAGGATCACACTGTAGGGATTGCGGCGGACCTTTTCGCTGAGCTGGCCTCCTTCGTCATATCCCACATATCCCGGAGGAGAACCGATCAGCTTTGACACGCTGTGTTTTTCCATATATTCCGACATATCGACCCGGATCATCGACTGTTCGCTCCCGAAAACCGCCTCTGCAAGGGCTTTTGAAAGCTCCGTCTTTCCGACGCCGGTCGGCCCGAGAAACAGGAAGGAGCCGATCGGTCTTCCCGGATCTTTCAGTCCGACTCTTCCCCGTTTTACAGCCTGAGCTACCGCCCGGACCGCCTCATCCTGCCCGATCACCCGCTTGTGCAGCTCCTTTTCAAGCCTGGACAGCCTCCGTGTTTCGCTTTCTGTCAGCCGCTGCACAGGAATCCTGGTCCACTCGGAAATGATCGCGGCGACATCGCTCTCCTTTACCTCGAGCGGCTTCTTCCTGCCTTCCTTCCCTGCCAGGGCATCCAGGGCCTGCTGAAGCTCAGCCTGCTGCTTCTGCGCTTCGCGGGCAGCAGAGAGATCAGCATTCCGGACAGCTTCTTCCTTGCGGGTTTTCAGTTCCTTCAGCTGCTCTTCCAGGCTTCCCGCCTCTGTTCCGGAGGCGGCCCCGGACAGCCGAACCTTGGATGATGCCTCATCAATGACATCGATCGCTTTGTCCGGCAGGAAACGGTCGCTGATGTATCTTTCACTCATGGTGACCGCCGCCCGGACCGCTTCGTCAGTGATCCTGACCTTATGATGCGCTTCATAATACGGCCTCAGCCCCATCAGGATCGCTTCCGCCTCTTTTGTACCCGGTTCTTCGACATTCACAGGCTGGAATCTTCGCTCCAGAGCAGCGTCCTTCTCGATATATTTGCGGTACTCCTCCAGGGTGGTTGCCCCGATCACCTGAATCTCCCCTCTCGACAGGGAAGGCTTCAGGATATTGGAGGCATCCAGGGCACCCTCTGCGCCGCCGGCACCGATGATTGTATGCAGCTCGTCGATGAACAGCAGGATTCTGCTGTTTTCCCGGACTTCATCAACCACGTTGCGGATCCGCTCCTCGAATTCGCCCCGGTATTTGCTGCCTGCGACCATTCCCGCCAGATCCAGAACAACCACGCGCATATCCTTTACGCTGTCCGGAACATCTCCCGACACGATACGCTGGGCAAGCCCCTCCGCGATTGCTGTTTTTCCTACTCCGGGCTCGCCGACCAGGCAGGGATTGTTTTTTGTTCTTCTGCTCAGGATCTGGAGAATCCGGTTTGTCTCCTTTTCCCGGCCGATCACCGGATCCAGCTTTCCCTCTGCTGCCAGCGCTGTCAGATCGCGGCTGTACTGGTCCAGGTTGGGTGTCGCGCCGTCCTGCCTGCCTCTCCGGTAGGACTGGAAGGCTTCATTGATTGCGTCACTGTCATAACCCATCGCGGAAAGAACCGCCACATGGAGCTTCTGAATATTGATGCCCATCGTATGCAGCAGCCTTGTTCCTACGCAGTTTGGCCGTTTCAGCATTGCCAGCAGGATATGCTCCGTGCCGGTTTTTTCATGCCCCATCCCGCGGCATTCTTCCTCTGCATCAGCAATCAGGTTTTCAGCCCGCGGGCTGAGTTCGGGGTCCTCAGGGACTGATGCAACGTCAGACGGCGCAATCAGTTTCCGGATCAGCTCAACAAGCTGTTCCGGATCCGCCCCCATCTGACGCATCACTTTCCCCGCTGTGCCGTCCTGCTCAAGAAGAAGCCCCAGCAGAATATGTTCTGTACCGATATAACTGTGTTTACACTCTGCGGCCTTGGTACGTGCTATGTCAAGCGCGTTCCCGGCCTGCTGTGTGAGTTCCTTATGCATGTATCCTCCTGTATCATACGGAATCATCCGCTTTTTGCAGTTTTATGCCCGGCACCCGCTGCTCATCCGGAATGCTCTGCTCTACTCGTAGTCATCATAAATACTGTCGACCAGACTGTGAACATCCTCACGCGTCACATTTTTGCAGAGTCCTCTGGCGATGCTCACCCGAAGCTCCTCCTGCAAACGTTCCAGGGCTTTCAGACGATCCATATCCACCGAAACGACAGCGCCTTTGCGCCGGTCCATCTGGATATATCCCTCCTGCCGGAGGAGGGCATACGCTTTGTTCACTGTATGCATATTGATCCCGATTGTACTGGCCAGCTGTCTTACAGAAGGCAGCGGATCTCCTGTCCGGATTCTCTGCGAAGCAATCCCCATGATAATCTGGTTGGTGAGCTGCATATAGATGGCCTCATCACTGTTGAAATCCAATTCTATTATCTCTACCAGCATAGGGCTGCCCTCCTCAGTTTTCAGGAGTTTTCATCTGTTTCGTTTTGACCTCGATCAGCTTTTCGAAGTTAGGTTTATTGAACGTAATATTGTATCCGAGCGGATTCAGGACATATCCTTCCGCGTTTTTGATGGCTGTCGCAGCAATCTTCTCAAAAGGCACCTTCACCATGCCCATTTTTTTTCCTCTTGCAAACTTTCCGAATTCCAGCACATCGCTGAACAGCGGCTGCATCGTCTTTCCGTCTTTTGTCCTGATACCGGCCATGTTCAGCTTTTTCGGATCATTCGGGTCGGGCATGACAGCCAGAAGGAATTCCGACCGCATCAGATTGGCCAGAACCTCTTCCTCCAGATCACGGAGTCCTTTTTTCTGCTCCATGGGAACAGGCCGCCGCATTTCCTGCATAAAATATATCCCTGACAGCTGAAGCGTCGGGTTGATCAGAGGCCTTTTTTCCGGAGGAAGCTTGCTGATATCCTGCTGCTTTGCGATATCATCCAGCTCCACCTCCACAGAGCCTTTTCCATCCTGGTATACAACGGCATTCACACCGATTGCGTGAAGAAGGCCATAAAGCTGCGGATAATTCTTCCTCTCGTATTTCATTGCGATAATCGGATTCTTTTTTTCCGCTTCGCTCTTACCGAATTCTTTGACATCCTCCTCACGCCGGAAAATCCACACCTGATCATTGAAACTCTCCTCATCACAGGTTACATAGGGAAGATTTGTTGTTCTGGACCAGGCGACAAACAGGCTGTCGCTGCTTCTCAGATCTTTGATTGCTTCTTCATTTGTCATTTTATACTTCCTCGATTCTACTCTGCCTCGTCAATCGCCCTGCCGATATCATGGCGCATATATTTATTGGAAAAACTGATCCACTCCGCCGCACGGTAGGCATTTTCTCTTGCCTCCTTCAGCGTGCTTCCCTTGGCTGTGATTCCCACAACCCGGCCTCCGTTTGTGACAATCTGGCCGTCCGAAAGCTTTGTTCCCGCATGGAAGCAGTAATAGCCTTCTTTTCCTTTGAAATTCTCAAATCCGTACATCGGAACATTCTTTTCGTAGCTTACCGGATAACCCTCGCTCGCTAGCACAACGCATACGGCGGCATTATCCTCAAATACCAGATCGATCTGATCCAGCGTTCCGTCGATGCATGCCTCGCACACATCCAGGATATCGGTTTTCATCCGGGGAAGCACGACCTGCGCTTCGGGATCTCCGAACCTCGCATTGTACTCCAGCACCTTCGGCCCGTCCTCTGTAAGCATTAGACCGAAAAAGATGATTCCCTGGAACGGCCTGCCCTCAGAAGCCATGGCATCAACCGTAGGCTGCATGATCGTCTCCCGGCAGATCCGGTCGATCTCCTCCGTATAAAACGGGCTCGGTGAGAATGTGCCCATGCCCCCGGTATTCGGACCGCTGTCGCCGTCCCCGGCTCTCTTGTGATCCTGGGCGGAAGTCATCGGACGTATCGTCTTTCCATCTACAAAGGTCAGGACCGAAACCTCCCGTCCCGTCATAAACTCTTCGATTACCATACGGTCGCCGGCGCTTCCGAACTTTTTGTCCTGCATGATCTGCCGGACCCCCTCTTCGGCCTCAGCAAAAGAATTGCAGATCAGAACTCCCTTTCCGAGAGCCAGGCCGTCGGCCTTCAGAACAACGGGATACTTTGCGCAGGACTTCAGATATTCCAGCGCCTGATCCGGATCGTCGAAGGTTTCATACGCCGCCGTAGGTATATTGTATTTTTTCATCAGATCCTTGGAGAATGCTTTGGAGCCTTCCAGAATGGCCGCGTTCTTCCGCGGTCCGAATGCCCGCAGTCCCCTTTTTTCAAACACATCCACAATTCCGCCCACAAGCGGGTCATCCATGCCGATGATTGTGAGATCTATGTTCTTTTCCTCTGCGAAATCCGCTAATCTGTCGAATTCCATGGCTCCGATCGGCACACATTCGGCGAGCTCAGCAATTCCCGCATTTCCGGGAGCACAGTAGATTTTCTCAGCCCTTTTGCTCCTGCTGACGCTCCACGCGATCGCATGTTCCCTTCCGCCGCTGCCTACAATCAGTATATTCATGCATCCTTCTCCTTCGTCCAAACATGTCCGTCTGTCATCATGAGGCGTCCATTGGCGATCAGATTGACCGCCTCCGGAAGAATGATCCACTCCGCCTGCTCCATCACACGCCTCTGCAGAATTTCGGGCGTATCAAAAGGCTGCACCTCCACCGCTTTCTGAAGGATAATCGGCCCGGTGTCCGTTCCCTCATCCACAAAATGCACAGTCGCGCCGGTGATCTTTACCCCGCGCTCCAGAACCTTTTCATGAACCCGCAGCCCATAGTACCCCCTGCCGCAGAACGACGGAATCAGGGACGGGTGGATATTGATGATTTTCATCGGGAAAGCCTGCACCATCTCGGGCGGAATCGCCACAAGGCAGCCGGCCAGCACGATCAGATCCAGGTTACGCGAAACGAGCGCCGAAAGAAGCGCCTCATGAAACTGTTCCCTGCAGGCATAGTCCTTCGGGGAAATGCAGAGCGCTTCAATTCCGTGTTTTTCTGCCCTCTTAAGCGCAAATGCCCCGGCATTGTTGCTCACCACAACCGCAATCTCCGCATTCGTGATTCTGCCTGACGAAACCGCGTCGATCAGTGCCTGAAGGTTTGTTCCCCCTCCCGAAACCAGCACACCGATCCTCAGCATAATACCACTCCTTTTTCGCCGGCTTCGATCCGGCCGACCCGGAAGCACTCTTCGCCGGATGTGCGCACCGCTTCCATCGTCTTCTCCGCATCGGATTCGGATACGGCAAGAATCATTCCAAGACCCATATTGTAGGTGTTGTACATCATCTTCTCCTCGATGTTCCCCGTCCTTGCAAGAAGAGGAAAAATCGGAGGAATGGGATAACTGTCCTTCTCAATAACGGCCTGTGTGCCTTCCCGAAGCATGCGCGGCACATTCTCGTAAAAACCGCCGCCCGTGATATGGCTGCAGGCGTGCACCCTGACCCCGGCTTCCCGGATACATTTCAGGGCTTTCACGTAAATCCTGGTCGGTGCCAGCAGGGCTTCTCCCAGTGTGGTGCCAAGCTCGTCATAGTATCTTCCGAGAGACTCCCGGTCCATGGGGAACACTTTCCGCACCAGCGAAAAGCCGTTGCTGTGCACTCCGCTCGACTGAATCCCGATCAGCACATCCCCGGGTGTCAGTTCCTCTCCGGTAATCATGTCTTTTTTGTCGACAATCCCGACCGCAAAGCCTGCCAGGTCATACTCATCTTCCGGATAAAAGCCGGGCATCTCGGCGGTCTCCCCGCCGATCAGTGCTGCGCCTGACTGGCGGCAGCCTTCCGCAACGCCCGAAACGATCGACGCGATTTTTTCAGGATAGTTTTTTCCACACGCAATATAGTCAAGGAAAAACAAAGGTTCCCCGCCTGCGCACGCAATATCATTGACACACATCGCAACACAGTCGATCCCCACCGTATCATGGCGGTCCATAAGGAAAGCAAGCTTCAGCTTGGTGCCGACTCCGTCGGTTCCCGAGACAAGTGTCGGTTCCTCCATATCCTTAAAGGCATTCATGGAAAATGCCCCGGAAAAGCCTCCGATCCCGCCCAGCACCTCAGGCCTCATCGTCTTCGCAATGTGTTCCTTCATCAGCTCCACAGAACGGTATCCGGCTTCGATATCCACACCTGCGTTTTTATAATCCATAGTATCCTCCTGCTGTTATGTCACTTGTTTCTGATTCTTTCCTGCAGGGCAGCGTCCTTTGCTTCGACCTGCTCCTTCATATCACGGGTGTAATCCGCAAGCCTGCCGCGCAGCTCCTGATCTGACACGGCCAGAATTCTGGCCGCCAGAAGCGCCGCGTTCACGCCTCCTCCGATCGCCACGGTCGCGACAGGAATGCCGGACGGCATCTGAACGATCGAATAGAGCGAATCCCGCCCTCCAAGGGAAGTCGTGTGCATCGGAATCCCGATGACAGGGAGCGGAAATATTGCCGCGCACATTCCCGGAAGGTGTGCCGCCATGCCTGCGCCTGCGATCACTACCCGGATTCCTCTTTCCTCCGCGGTCCGCGCGTATTCGAAGAAAATATCCGGTTCCCGGTGTGCTGATATAATTCTCATCTCATAGTCAATTCCAAGTATATCGAGAACTGCTGCCGCTTTTTCCATTACCGGAAGGTCGGAGTCGCTGCCCATCACAATGGATACTGTTGCCATATCGTCTTATTCCTTTCCGTTCATCTCTTTTGGTTACTGTTCCAGAGCCTCGTTAAGCGCCTCTGTCCCCGGAAGCACAAAACGCCCGTCCCGGATAATCGCAGTCATCTCACCGTCATCGTCAATCACGCTGATGCTGCCGATTTCATCAAACGGGATCGTTATATCCGTGTGGCATCCATAGTATGCCATCGACAGATCCTCCTTGCGGAGCGCCGAAATCTCATTATCACGGGCGATGATCTCCTTCCCGTCAGGATTGTATACGGGTGTGTCCTCCTCCCAGCTGTAGCAGGTATCACCGACGGCAAAATGCGGACCGGTCTTTTCGGCAATCAGAATCGGCAGACGGTCCTCTATATGATATTTTCGGGCCGCCGTGTAGGCTGTCGTGTTGGTTCCGATCGCGAATTCACCCATCGGGATTTTTTTATGATGGTGGAGGATATTCTCTTCGATATACTTCCGATTTTCCTCCTCGGATTCAAAATTATCACAGCTATAGTCTATCACCTGTCCGCAGTCGAATACAAGGGTAAGGTTTTTGAACAGAAGGCCTTCCAGATAAACCCCGCTCACATTCAGCACGCCTCCGGTTCCCGCCAGTACAGGTGAGGTAAATACTTCTCCGACCGGAATATTGACATCCGCGACGCAGTTTTCGAAATTCGTCTGTTTTTTCGGGTCTTTAAGTTCATGCAGATGGATCAGGAGATCTGTCTGGTTTTCTCCTTTTCCCTTTACTTCGACCCACTCGCAGGAATCCAGCGTATCGATCAGGGTCTGCTGGATTTTGCGGTACAGGCAGTTGTCCAGCGTGTTGATTTTAACAGTTTCACGGAAGATCTCCTCGTAAGGCTCTCCGATCTCGGCAACAGGAAATGAGATAATCGTAAAGCTGCGCTCTTCTCCCGGAATATAGCGGTTGGTAATCTGCATTGCCTCATTATTATATTCGATCTGAAGCTTCTTCTGCTCCTCCGAAAGGGCGAACGCACTGCTGCACTCCGCAGGCGAGAACGGTGTCTCGCCGAACGTTTCGATCACCGCCGGGCCTCCCATCACCTTCGCCAGTTTTTTGACCTTCTCATAGGACACCTGCAGGATTCTTCTCTTCTTCCTGCTCATCTCCTCTGTCAGGAACAGAGCGCTGTCCTCCCTGTGGTCATAATCGAACTGCGGGTTTGCGCAGCCTCCTGTATAGCCGGATTTCCGCATTCCCCTCTTATTGACTGCGTGCACCGCCGTCCGGTGAATGACCGGGGCCAGGCCGAGGGCATGAAACTGAAGAACCGCCGCACGGATGATCCTCTCAAACCCAAGATGATACTGTATATCCACCGATTTTTTGATTTTCAGGTTTTTGCGCCCGTTCTCAAATCCCATCCGGTACCCTTCGGTATACACACGGGCAAGCGCATCCACCTCCTCCTGCGTCATCGATCCCAGCAGAGAAGCGGCCCGGAGCTCGTTCTCTCCGATAAATTCCCCGAACCGGTACAGATACCGGACATCGGAAAGGTCGGACTCCATGATGATTTTTACTGCAAAATCCTGTGAGGGATCCACAAGGTCCCTGGTTCTTTTCTCTACCATGTCCTGGCAGTAATCCTCAACATAGGAGACCAGAATCTCCTTCAGGGACTTCTCACCCGGCAGCTCTTCCCCACAGAACGAACCGTACACAAGAAGGAACAGTTCCAGGGCAACCGTCATCTCCTCCATGCTCTTTTCATACGCAAAAGAGATACAGCCCCGCAGCTCTGTGTAAAGGAAGGAAAAAAGCCGTCCATACTCTCCCAGCTGCGCGGACGCATAGTCCGGATTACCATAGCAGCTGCCATAATTCTCAGGCAGCAGTTCCTCATAGAGCTCTCTGTTCTCGCTCTGATATCCCGGAAGATCCGGCTCCTCATCCCGCTCCATGATCTCCAGAGTCCTGACAAGGAAAAGCGCGGTTCTCCTGAAATACTCATAAAACGGCTGAGGAATCCGCTGCTCTTCTCTGATCTCACGGACTCTCTCCGCCGCAAGGGCATATCTCTCCATCAATAATTCATCCAAATTCATTTTCCTCCTGATGCAGTATATAAGGCTTCCACCCGAAAGCAGTGCTGTGCGGATTTATCTCCCCATCTGGTACAGCCCAAGCCATCCTACCAGCAGAACACCGTTCAGGATGGAGCCGACAATGCAGGTTCTGTGTTTTTTCCCGGCCTCCGAAAAACCGTAAAGTCCCAGACCGAACCCATAGGTGTTCAGAAGAGCGGCAAACACACTGACTGCGCCGGGAATAACGGCGAGTTTACCGGTAAGCCTTCCCGACAGCAGCACCGCAATCATAAACAGTACAATGGAAGCAATACTCAGGATGACGGACAAACGCCCTTTTTTCGCCTCCTGTTTTCTGGCGAAAGAATATCTGAATCTTCTGGCCATGATTTTTCCTCAGATCAGCATTTTTTCCCTGACGCCCAGAAGCCTGACGCCATTGATAATCATCAGAGTGCCTGCGGCAATCCCAAAGACTACAGTGAGGATCCCGATAATAAGGCTGCCTGCTCCGGTAATTCCGATTGTATTATACTGTTTTTCGTTCATGCCTCTCTCCTCCTTTACGCTCCGTATTTTTTATAGTAATCGTCTATCCGTCCCTTCAAAGTATCGTCGATTACAACTCTGCCCTTATATTCCCTGTTGTAAAGATGTGAGACAACCTCCTCCATCGTTACGATCGCTGCTGTTTTCAGTCCGTACTTTTCTTCGATGGCCCGAAGGGCGCTCTTTTCGGTATCTTTTCCTTTTTCCATCCTGTCCACGGAGACAATCAGTCCCAGAGGCTGTACATCGCCCTGTGCCTTCAGGATCGGCATGGTCTCTTCAATCGAAGTGCCCGCCGTCGTCACATCCTCGATCAGGACGATACGGTCGCCGTCGCTGATCGGGCTGCCCAGCAGAATTCCCTTGTCGCCATGGTCCTTGACTTCCTTGCGGTTGGAGCAGTAGCGGATGTCCTTTCCATAAAGGCCGCTGATCGCCATTGTCGCTGCAACCGTAAGCGGGATTCCCTTGTACGCCGGCCCGAACAGCACATCAAAATCCAGTCCAAAGCTGTCATGGATCGCCCTTGCGTAGTATTCGCCCAGACGCTGAAGCTGAGCGCCGGTTCTGTAAAACCCGGTATTTACAAAAAACGGAGTCTGACGCCCGGATTTTGTAACGAAATCCCCGAATTTCAGAACATTGCAGTCAATCATAAATTCAATAAATTCCTGTTTATATGCTTCCATCCTGTCTCTCCTCCAAAAGTATACTTTACAGACCTTCGAAGCCTCAAATGGCTGCCGTCTTCTTTTCAGCAGGCCGCCCCGATAATATCTCTGATATCCTCGATCCCCTGCTCCACCATAAACCGCGTGATCCCGCGGGCAATGTCCGATGCGGCGAACGGATTCATAAAATTGGCAGTCCCCACTGCGACCGCGGTGGCCCCCGCCATCATGAATTCGATGGCATCCTCCGCGCAGGTGATGCCTCCCATGCCGATCACCGGCAGCTTCACTGCGTGCGCGGCCTGGTACACCATGCGGACAGCTACCGGCCGGATGGCAGGACCCGAAAGACCGCCGGTCCGGTTTGCAAGGGTAAAGGTTCTTCTGTAAATGTCTATTTTCATCCCGGTCAGCGTGTTGATCAGCGAAACCGCGTCAGCTCCGCCGGCCTCAGCGGCCCGGGCCATCTCCGCGATGTCTGTAACATTCGGGCTCAGTTTCATGATCACCGGCTGGGCCGCATGCTTCTTCACTTCTTCTGTGATATGCTGAAGGGCTCCCGGATTCTGGCCGAAAGCAATTCCTCCTTCTTTTACGTTCGGGCATGAAACGTTGATCTCAAGCAGATCCACCGGTTCACCGGAAAGCCGCTCCACTACCTTAACGTAATCCTCCTCCGTTCTTCCGCAGACATTTACAACAATCTTTGTATCGGACTTTCGAAGAAGCGGAAGATCTCTCTGCAGGAATACATCAATGCCGGGGTTCTGAAGGCCGATGGCATTCAGCATTCCCCCGTATGTCTCCGCGATTCTCGGAACCGGGTTGCCCGGCCACGGTTCGCTGGCCACGCCTTTTGTAACCACAGCTCCGAGCGAATCCAGGGAGTAATACTCACTGAACTCTTCCCCGGAACCAAAGGTACCCGAAGCCGTCATAACGGGGTTTTTGAGTTCAACGCCCGCGATGGAAACTTTTGTGCTCGTCATAGCTCCACCTCCGTGCTCAGAAAAACGGGACCATCCTTGCATACCCTTTTGTTCCTGACATTTGTATGCGCATCCGTCTCCCGGGAGCCGCACACGCAGGACAAGCAGGCACCGATTCCGCAGGCCATTCTCTCCTCAAGGGATATATAGCACGGGATACCGTTCGCCTCCGCCCAGGAAGCCAGTGCCCTCAGCATCGGTTTCGGTCCGCACGCATATACCCGGTCCGCTTTTAAGCCATTCTCCCGGATCGCGTCCAGAACATTGCCCGGGGTCCCGCAGGATCCGTCCTCGGTCGCAATAAATACATCTCCGTTCTGTCCGAACTCTCCTGCAAGGAATGTGTCACTGCGGTATCCCAGTACGATGACCTTTTTGCAGTTCAGGTTACGGGCCGTAAAAAGCATCGGCGGGATCCCGATTCCTCCTCCGGCAATCAGTACTGTCTCATCCCCGGAAATATCCATGTCAAATCCGTTCCCCATCGGTCCGGATATCCTGATCATATCGCCAGAGACATACCCCGAAAACTCCCCGGTTCCGGTATTCGGTCCGGTTACCCTGTAAACCAGGCGGAGTGTCCTGCTTTCCGGATCTGCGCCGCAGATACTGATCGGACGCGGAAGAATCCTCTTTCCGTCCTGCGGATATACCATAACAAATTGTCCCGGTCTGCATATCCCGGCGATGTCTGCTGTCTGCAGGTTCATATCGAAAATCCCCGGGGAAATTTCCTCCTGGGAAACAATTCTGCAATTTTCCAAATATTTCATGAGTTTCTGCTCTCCAGTGCCTGATGAATGTCAAGGATCATCTCCTCCGCAGCCTTCCGTGCCGCAAGAGCGTATCCCTCTTCCCCGAAGGATGCGTATTTTTCCTGCTTCCAGGCAGCAATGATCCCGCGGGATGAATTTACAATCGCGCCAAGTCCATCGTCATTGAAAAAGTGAACCAGATCCTTTCCCTTCCCGCCCTGAGCGCCATAGCCCGGTACAAGAATAAAGGATTTCGGCATAACGCTGCGAAGGATTTTCCCCATTTCCGGATAGGTTGCTCCGACCACAGCTCCCACATAGCTGTAGCCGTCCCCCATAAAATCGCTGCCCCATTCGTTCACCTTTTCACCAACCCACTCATAGAGCGGCCGCCCGTCTGTTAAGCGGTCCTGGAACTCTCCGCTGGACGGGTTTGACGTTTTGACCAGAATAAACAGGCCCTTTTTTTCTTCCTTGCAGACTTTGATAAAGGGCTTTACCCCGTCACTCCCAAGGTAGGGATTCACTGTTACAAAATCCTCATCAAACGCTGACAGGCGGTTTGAGCCGACCTGTACCTTTCCCAGATGGCCTGCAGCGTAGGCTTCTGATGTCGAGCCGATGTCACCACGTTTTACATCACCGATCACAACCAGTCCCTTTTCGTGGCAGTAGTCCACCGTGCGCTTGAACGCGGCGACTCCCGGCACGCCGAACTGCTCGTACATGGCTGATTGCGGCTTCACAGCGGGCACAATGTCTGAAATCGCGTCAACGATTCCTTTATTATACCGGAAAACCGCCTCCGCGGCACCTTCCAGTGTCTCTCCAAACTCAGAATAAGCCTCCCGCAGGATGAAGCCGGGGATATAGGAGAGCATCGGGTCAAGCCCCACTACAACAGGAGCCCCTGTTTTTTGAATGCCTTCAATCAGTCTGTTTATCATATGAATACACTTCCTTTCCTCCGCAGATGGTGCGGACAACGCGGCCTTTTACTTTTCTTCCATGAAATGGTGTATTGCGCCCTTTGGACGCAAAGGAATTCCTGTCGATCGTGTACTCTGCTTCGGGATCCACAATCACGATGTCCGCAGGACGGCCTTCCTTTAATACTCCGCAGGACAGCCCGAGGATCCGGGCAGGATTCCGGCTCATTCTTTCAACAAGCTGGGTCAGAGTGAGCACCCCGGTCAGAACCAGCTCTGTATAAATCAGGGAAAAGCTCGTCTCAAGCCCGACAATGCCGAACGCGGCATTCCTCATGGAGCCCGCTTTATCCTTGCGGGTATGAGGGGCATGATCCGTGCTGATTACCGGTATGCTTCCGTCCGCCAGTGCTTCCCGCAGGGCTTTGACATCGGCAGGAGTCCGGAGCGGCGGGTTCATTTTGTAGTCAGGAGCATCCCTGGGGATGTCGTCCGATGTCAGAATCAGGTGGTGGGGGCACACTTCCGCTGTGACGCCGGTAATTCCCTCCCTTTTCAGCATCTGGAGCAGCCGCGCGCAGCCCTCTGTCGAAACATGGCAGAGATGGATCCTCGCTCCCGTGTCCTTTGCCAGCATGATGTCCCTTGCGGAAATGGTGTCCTCCGTTGCGTTCGGGATTCCCGGAAGATTCAGCCTTTCCGCATTGGCATCGTCATTCATGCATCCGTCCCCGCGGATGCTGATATCCTCACAATGGTCGAGAATCAGAAGATTCTCTTTTGCAGCTGCAAGCATAGCCTGACGCAGAACGGATGCGTCCATCACGGACTTTCCGTCCTCGGACAGAGCGATTGCTCCTGCGGCTGCCATGCCGCTGATATCCGATACCTGCTTTCCTTTTTCGCCAACAGTCATAGCCCCGGCCTGATAAACGTGAACCGAAGCGACCTGCTCCGCCTTGTGGATCACATAAGCCAGGCGGTCCGGAGAATCAACGGTCGGACTTGTGTTCGGCATGGCGACGACGGTTGTGACCCCTCCGCGGGCAGCTGCCTTCGTGCCGGTTTCAATGTCCTCTTTTTCTGTCTGTCCGGGATCCCTGAGATGGACATGCATGTCCACAAACCCAGGCATCACCAGCAGTCCCTCCGCGTCAATCACGGTATCCTGCCGGTTCTGCTGTTCTATATTCTCCCGGATGGAAGATATTACCCCATCCTTCACATAGATATCCATGATGCGGTCCGTTTTTGTCTCCGCGTCAATCACTCTTCCGTTTTTTATCAGAATGCCCATGTTCTCTGCCTCCGTCCATATCTGTTCCCAGACTGCTTATCTTTTTCCATCATACACGAAAATACCCCTTTTATAAAGACCCATTTATTTTTCTTTTTATCTTGACATTTCATACATCGGGTTATATAATCAATGCATATAAAGACAATTTGGTAGATTATTTGATGTAAATCATTGGTTTTTAGAGATTATATTTACATGATATAATCAATAAAAGCTGGTGGTTTTTTACATGTCTGGGTATTCTGCCATCAAATCACATCTGGAGGTATCAAATATGAATAAGGGAACTGTAAAATGGTTTAATGCAGAAAAAGGTTATGGCTTTATTACAGGTGAAGACGGACAGGATGTTTTTGTTCATTTTTCTGCAATCAACGGTGAAGGTTTCAAGTCTCTGGACGAGGGACAGCAGGTAACATATGATCTGTCTGAGGGTGCCCGCGGAATGCAGGCTGCCAACGTCACTAAGCTTTAATTCCGGATATATTCATGCGTCGTCTTCGTTACTAAATCGCATGTTAAAAGCGGCCTGCTGTTAAGCAGACCGCTTTTTTATTCCTCAATCATATCATTCAGCGATGTGGAAAAGTCGTCCAGCGCGGTAATATTGACATCTGTCGTAACGTAGCTGTTCTCTTCGTCCCCTTTGTCAGTCACTTTATTGTAAACAGAAAAGCATACCCATCCAGCAGCAAGAATCGCAATTGCGGATACCGCAATCTGTTCGATTCTGCGCATTCTTTTCTCTTTTTTGATAATCTTGCTGCGGTTTGCTTTTTCTTCTTTATACAAGTCTACTTTTTTCTGGCTCATTTCCAAGTATCTCCTTTACCTTCAATCTCGATCGATGGTAAGAAATAAAGCAGCCGGTATTTCCGGTCCCTGATCATACCATACGAAGCATTATAGCACAGGATTCTCCAAAAGGAAAGAGAAAATAACCGGTCTTTGATGCGAT
>CAMOXX010000029.1 GCA_946629475.1 uncultured Blautia sp.
AAACTAAATGGAAAGGCGCTGACCCGGCTGCATCAATGACAGGAAGGGCAGCCCTCAGGGCTGCCCTTCCTGTCATCAGATCAGAATCAAAGCTTCGGGCCTGCTGCTACCAGAGCCTTGCCGGCTTCGTTTCCTTCATATTTGGTGAAGTTCTTGACAAATCTCTGAGCCAGATCCTTCGCCTTTGCTTCCCACTCGGAAGCATCCGCATAGGTATCTCTCGGATCCAGAATAGCCGGATCAACACCCGGAAGAGATGTCGGAACCTCGAAGTCGAAAATCGGGATCTTCTTGGTCGGAGCCTTGTTTACATCACCGTTCAGGATCGCGTCGATGATTCCACGGGTATCCTTGATGGAGATACGCTTGCCTGTGCCGTTCCATCCGGTGTTGACCAGATAAGCCTTGGCGCCGCTCTTCTGCATCTTCTTTACCAGCTCCTCGCCGTACTTGGTCGGATGCAGCTCCAGGAATGCCTGGCCGAAGCATGCGGAGAAGGTCGGGGTCGGCTCGGTGATTCCACGCTCGGTTCCCGCAAGCTTTGCGGTGAATCCGGACAGGAAGTAATACTGTGTCTGCTCCGGAGTCAGAATGGAAACCGGAGGAAGTACACCGAACGCATCAGCGGAAAGGAAGATTACGTTCTGGGCATCCGGGCCGGCGGAAACCGGGCGGACCTTCTTGACGATATTCTCGATGTGCTCGATCGGATAGGAGACACGGGTGTTCTCCGTCACGCTCTTGTCGGCGAAATCGATCTTTCCGTCCTCAGCAACTGTAACGTTCTCAAGAAGAGCGTTTCTTCTGATCGCGTTGTAGATATCCGGCTCGGATTCCTTATCGAGGTTGATAACCTTTGCATAGCATCCGCCTTCAAAGTTGAACACGCCGTTGTCATCCCAGCCGTGCTCGTCATCACCGATCAGGAGACGCTTCGGGTCGGTCGACAGAGTGGTCTTGCCGGTTCCGGAAAGTCCGAAGAAGATAGCGGTATTCTCGCCGTTCATGTCCGTATTTGCGGAGCAGTGCATTGCAGCGATGCCCTTCAGCGGCAGGTAGTAGTTCATCATGGAGAAGATACCCTTCTTCATTTCACCGCCGTACCAGGTGTTGATGATAACCTGCTCACGGCTTGTGATGTTGAACGCTACGCATGTGGAGGAATTGAGTCCGAGCTCCTCATAGTTGTCAACAGCTGCCTTGGAAGCGTTGTAAACAACGAAGTCCGGCTCATAGGTCTTGAGTTCTTCCTCTGTCGGCTGAATGAACATGTTCTTGATAAAGTGTGCCTGCCATGCTACCTCGACGATAAAACGGACAGCCATGCGGGTATCCTTGTTGGCGCCGCAGAAAGCATCCACAACAAACAGTCTCTTGTTGCAGAGCTCTTTTTTAGCGATTTCCTTCACCACTTCCCAGGTCTCCTGGCTCATGGGATGGTTGTCATTCTTATACTCATCGGATGTCCACCATACGGTGTCCTTTGAGTTCTCATCCATTACGATATATTTATCCTTGGGGGAACGTCCGGTGTAGATACCGGTCATGACGTTGATGGCATCAAGCTCTGTGAGCTTTCCGACTTCATAGCCGGTAAGATCAGACTTTGTCTCTTCTTCGAAAAGGAATTCATAAGAAGGGTTGTGTACAACTTCAGTGACACCGGTAATACCATACTTACTCAGATCAAGTGCTGCCATTTTAATAACCTCTTTTCTTAAATATATACAACTTCTGCAAAATCAAGCCTATTATCGCATCTTTAAAAGTAAATGTCAACAGATTAACTAAACAATCCCGTTCATTCTCTGGTACAGATCCTTCGCGTAAGAATCCGTCATACCGCTTATAAAATCCGTGACAAGAAGCAGGCGGAGATACAGTTTTTCTTCCTCACGCTCGCACCTTTTGCTGTAAATATGATATACCTGCCGGTAATTCTCAGAGATCAGCCGTATGAATTTCCGGTCCATCATTCCCTGCGGAACCGCAGTATCATAATACAGCACTGCCGGCACAAACCGGTCCATCATGTTTTCAAGGATCGTCCCTGCCGAAATCTCCATCTCCAGGATCTGGCCCGAGGTAAACGCATAGCGGTAGGCTATGTCCCCAAGCGCGTCCATCACCCATTCCCCATAAGTCCCGTAAAACAGGTCATGCTCATACGTTCCATCCATAATTCTTAAATAGTTGGATGTAAACCCGTAGGTTGCGCAGAACATCAGTCCGCTGTGAAGCCGGACTGTCATATTCTGTACAGCGTGCAGTTTCGGATTGCTGATTTTATTCCTGACCGCATTCTGGTACTGCCGGTCAAGAATCTGCGCAGGGTCAAGCTGGCTGCTTTTTTCCTTTGCATTGTCTCTTGCCCAGATGAGTTCCTGCCGCAGCTTTTCATAGGAGATAAATCCTTTTTTGAAGGCATCCTCAATATCCGCCGTTTTATATGCGATATCATCCGCTGCTTCCAGGATAAAGGTCAGGGGATGTCTCCTTCCCGTCGTTCCCATCTCCTTCGAGATCCGGTGATACAGATTCTGCTCTGCAGCAAAATATCCGTATTTTTTCCGCGAAATACTGCCGCTGTTTGGATCCGCCTCCACGGAAGGAACCGGGTACTTGATGATCGTGTTGAGGAGGGCATATGTAAGGTTCATCCCATTCTCATTCACCAGGAAGTGAAGCTTCGTTACCTGACGGAGCGCCTGTGCATTGCCCTCGTACAGGTAAAGGTCCTGAATCATCTGCTCTTCCAGAAGGTCCGTCACCCGCTGGCCCTGAAAATAAAGCGACGGCAGCTTCCGAACAAACCAGTCCCGGATCGCCTCCTCCCCGAAATGGCCGAAGGGCGGATTTCCGATATCATGGATCAGTCCGGCACACTGGAGAATCTCGCAGATCTCATACTTTTTCTCCAGGGTAAAGTCCCTGTCCAGATGATTATCCAGAATATACTGTGCAATATTCTGGCCCAGCGACCTTGCAAAAGACGAAACCTCCAGAGAATGGGTAAGCCTTGTCCGGATAAAATCACTCTTGTCAAGGGCAAATACCTGTGTTTTATCCTGCAGTCTGCGAAAGGTGGCGCTCCCGATGATCCGATGGTAATCCTTCTCAAACTCACTTCTCAGGTCTGCGTTCCCCGTGCCTGTCCGGCCGTAATTGCCGACCCTCTTTGCCGAGAGCAGCGACGTCCAGTTCATTCTCATAGCAGTAGTGTCCTTTCACTGTAACGTTCAGAACAGAAAATCGCAGACAGCCTGGGGCATATCAGATGCATCTACCACTTTGTCATGCAGTATCGGCGCGATCCTGATCTCTTCTACCGCTTTCGGAATTGCGGTTCCGGTAATCCTGCTGAGCAGATCAGCCAGCTCAAAATCATCCAGCTCCTCTATGTTTTCGGGAACCTCCGCCAGGTTTTTCAGCGCCTTAACAACGCTCCTGGTAAATTTATAGGGACTGGCTGTCGAAGCAATTACGGTCGGGCGGGGATCCTTACTGCTCTCCCGGTACTTCCGGCAGACTCCCGCCGCCACTGCCGTATGTGTATCGATCACATATTTTTCTTCCATATAAATATGGGCGATCGTCTGCTCTGTTTCGTTCTGGTCACAGTATCCGCCGCAAAAGCTCTTCAGCTGCTCTTTCTGTTCCTCCGTAATGCTGTACCATCCTTCATTTCTGAGAGCGTTCATCTTTGCAGAGCACTCTTCCGCATTATCTCCGCAGATTTTATAAATCAGCCTTTCCAGATTGCTCGAAATCAGAATGTCCATGGACGGGGAGCTTGTCAGGATAAACTCCCTTCTTCGGTCATACGTGCCGGTTCGGAAGAAGTCAAACAGCACTTTATTCTCGTTGGACGCACAGATCAGTGTATGTACCGGCAGTCCCATCTGTTTCGCATAATACGCAGCCAGGATGTTCCCAAAATTGCCGGTCGGGACAACAATATTGATCTCCTCACCGCACCGGATGGCCCCCTGCTCCAGAAGTTTTGCATAAGACCATACATAATAGGCGATCTGGGGAACCAGGCGGCCGATGTTGATCGAGTTTGCCGAGGAAAAGCGGAAGCCCTTTTCTGCAAGCTTTTGTGAAAGCTCTCTGTCCTCAAACATCTTTTTGACCGCAGTCTGCGCGTCATCAAAGTTTCCTGTAATGCCGATCACACAGGTATTATCCCCTTTTTGGGTCACCATCTGCTTTTCCTGAACCGGGCTGACCCCGTACTTCGGGTAAAAAACAACAATCCTGGTTCCGGGTACGTCCGCAAATCCCGCCAGGGCAGCCTTCCCGGTATCCCCCGATGTAGCCGTAAGAATCACGATTTCATCCGTCACGCTGTTTTTCTTCGCGGCTGTTGTCATTAAATAAGGGAGGATCGAGAGGGCCATATCCTTAAAGGCAATGGTCGCTCCGTGATAGAGTTCAAGAAACCAGGTATTCTCACCTGTCCTGTGAAGCGGGGCAATCTCCGGAGTATCAAACTTGTCATCGTATGCGCAGTCGATGCAGTGCTTCAGTTCCTCCTCGGTGAAATCTGTCAGGAACCGCCTCATTACTTCAAACGCAATATGCCGGTACGGTTTACCGGTCAGTTCCTCCAGGGAGATATCCAGTTCAGGAATCGTTTCCGGTACATACAGGCCTCCGTCCGATGCCAGCCCCTTTAAAATCGCCCGGGAAGCCGGAACCCCCTCTTCGCCTCCGCGGGTACTTTTATATAAAATCTGCATGATTACTGTCCGCCTTTCCGTTTATATATTGTATCTGTTCAGTTTCTTCACAGATACAGGCAAATATCCGCCCTGTTCTGAACAGTTACAAGATATTGTAAAGGTTTTCCGGAGTTTTGTAAAGAGGCGTCAGAAGGGACGCACCGGAAAAGAAAAAAGCGGGAGCCGGACAGAATAGTATTCTGCCGCGCTCCCGCTGTATCTCCATCGTATCCGTTCATTCCTTCGCAGATGCCATAATCTGGACATCCTGCTGATAACTTACATCGTTCAGTGGATCTGTCTCCTCCGGATAAGTATAAAAATCATGCACTCCATATTTGAACAGGTGCTTCAGATCCGTATCAAACCAGCTTACAGCCCCTTCGGAAAGCACATCCTTCATGACAAAGAACAAAGCACCTTCGGAGTAATCCGTCCCGGATAAAGCCTGCCTCACTGCCTCGCGGGTGTCATCCGTCACCTCGACAGTATAGAAGGCACCGTCATAGGTCGGAGCAAACTGAGGGACCCCGTTTACGTACTGAAACACAACATCGGTAACCGTGTCCGGAAAATCCTCCCGGGCAACGCGGTTCAGGATCACGTTTGCCACAAGCACCCTGCCTTTTACATCATCATCGCCTGCCTCGGCCTCCACGATTCTGAGGAGGGTGGAGTAATCAGAGTCAGACATCATTGATGCACTGGCAGCTTTTTCGATGCTGATTTCATTCATCTGCAAAGCCTGCGCCATAGCACTCTCACCCACATTAATACTTCCGGCAGGAGAGCCGATCGTCTGCACTCTCTGTCCGACGATTATGTGATCACCGGAAGTTCCGATTCTGTTCACCCTGCTGCCCGGCTGCGGAGCGGCCGTCACTCCGGCAATGACTCCGTTAATACCGGCAGGAACCCTGTCAGCCGTCACTCCATCTGCTGTAACAATCTCATTCATCTGTGACGACGCGTATACTTTTCCGCCTTCCTTAAAATGCAGAACCGTATTCCCCATAAGGACAGCAGCCGCCGCTGCTACGCAGCCTGTGAGCAGAATGGCATTCCTCATCTTTCTCCTGTGAGACATGCCCCTTCTGCGTTTTTTTCTATTTGACATATGCTCCCTGTCCCTTTTATTATCCATATCGCGATTCCTGCTCATATCTGCTGTTCCCCATCTGTTATAATTAAGTATAAGGCTGCTGCACTGCTATTCACGCTTGCCATTCCTGAAACGCGAATAGTATACTTTGGTTTACATATTACAATAATTATGTAAATCGTAATATTTTTGTAACTTTTTATTTGATTATATGTAAAAAATGGGACTCTGTCAATAGAATACAGACATTTTTTTGGACAATATCTTGACTTATATCGTCGGGGATGGTATTATACATTACGCTGAATGAAAACAGTTCAGATTTTCGGGGTATGGCGTAGCTTGGTAGCGCGCTCGGCTGGGGGCCGAGAGGTCGCAGGTTCAAATCCTGTTGCCCCGATTTTTTTGTGCTCAATTTGAAAAGGGGCTGTGGATAACCACAGCCCCTTTTCAAATTGAGCACATCAGTTCAGCTCTTCCAGTCCGTACAGATCCGCACAGGTTCTCCAGTAGATCCTCTCGTACTCTTCCTCCGTCAGATCCAGTTTTTTCATATATTCCAGGTCCCTGTTCTGGGTCCACAGCGGATAGTCCGTGCCGAACATCACCCGTTCCGCACCGTAAGTCCGAATAATCTCCCTTGCCTTCTCCGGAGTCAGGCCGAAAAAGGAAGACGAGGTGTCTACCAGGACATTCGGATAATCCGGCAGAACCTTTGCCGCCTCCTCCCAAACACTCCAGCCGCCCAGATGAGCGGCAATCACTTTCATCCTGGGGAACGAACGGAGAATGTGGGAAATTCTGTCCGGATTGGAGTAATCATACCGGTAGTCTCCCGCATGGATCAAAAGCGGCAGCCCACTGTCCTCAATCAGTTCATACATACGGAAAGCTTTTTTATCATCCGACACAAATTTCTGAATATCCGGGTGAAGCTTTACACCTTTCAGGCCCAGCTCCCGGATCTCGCGAAGATCCGCCGCGGGATCCTCCGAATCAGGATGCATGGCGCCAAGACCGGTAAAGGCCCCCTCCGACTGCTGCACGGATTCCGCAATAAAATGATTGATGGATGAAACCTGATGCGGTGTCGTCGCGACCGAATGTACAACAAACCCGGTAATTCCCGCTTTCCTGCCGCTCGACAGCAGTGTCTGCACCGTCCCGTCATGGCTCTGCGGGGAAAGCCCCTCATAAAAACGGTTCACCGCCTCCACTGCTTTATGCGCAATCTTTTCCGGGTAAATGTGGCAGTGGCTGTCTATAATTCTTGTCATTTCCGTACTCCATTTTCGTGCTCCGCTGCAAATTAGGCAGTCTCAATGCTCGCTGCCTTTTCAAGTCCCAGTTTCTTCACAGCTTCTTCTCTCATTTTGAATTTCTGAATTTTCCCGGCATTGTTCATCGGGAAATGATCCACGAAATCCACGTACTTCGGCACCTTATGCTTCGCCATATGATCCCGCACATATTTTTTCATCTCATCGACAGTCATGGTCTCACCCTCTTTCAGAATGATGCAGGCCATGATCTCCTCTCCAAGCGCCTCATCCGGTACACCGATTACCTGTACATCACTGACGCTCGGATGCGTGTAGATAAATTCCTCGATCTCCTTCGGATAAATATTCTCACCACCCCGGATGATCATATCCTTCAGGCGTCCGGTGATCCTGTAGTTTCCCTCCGGTGTGCGGCAGGCCAGGTCTCCCGTGTGCAGCCATCCGTCCTTGTCGATCGCAGCCGCGGTAGCCCTGGGCATTTTGTAGTATCCCTTCATTATATTATAGCCGCGTGCTACAAATTCCCCGATGACTTCATCCGGACAGTCCTCTCCGGTCTCGGGGTCTACAATCTTGCACTCAACCTCCGGAAATGCCGAGCCGACCGTTGTCACACGAACCTCAAGGGAATCCGTTGTACGGCTCATTGTACAGCCGGGGGATGCCTCTGTCTGTCCGTAAACTATGACAATCTCAGGCATGTGCATCTTGTTCACCACGTCGCGCATGATGGAAATCGGGCAGGGACTTCCCGCCATAATTCCCGTACGCATATAACTGAAATCCGTCTTCTCAAAATCAGGATGCTCCAGCATCGCAATGAACATTGTCGGCACACCGTGAAATGCGGTGATATGCTCATTGTTAATGCAGGCGAGGGATGACTTTGGAGAGAAATAGGGAATCGGAAGGATCGTTCCCCCATGCGTCATCGTTGCAGTCATGGCCAGCACCATGCCGAAGCAATGGAACATCGGAACCTGAATCATCATTCTGTCAGCCGTCGACAGATCCATTCCGTCCCCGATGCTCTTTCCGTCATTCACGATATTGTAGTGTGTCAGCATGACACCCTTCGGGAACCCTGTCGTTCCCGACGTATACTGCATATTGCACACATCATTGACGTCAACGGCCGCAGCCATGCGACGGATCTCCTCCATCGGCGTGCGCGAAGCATATTCCAGGGATTCCTCCCAGGTCAGCGCTCCCGGCATCTCAAATCCGCAGGTGATCACGTTTCTCAGGAACGGCAGCCTCTTGCTGTGAAGCCGGCTCCCCTTCTTGTTGTCCGCAAGCTCAGGGCAGAGTTCCTTTATAATCTCCTTGTAATTGGAATCCCGGTACCCTTCGATCATCACCAGCGTATGGGTGTCTGACTGACGGAGCAGATATTCCGCCTCATGAATCTTATACGACGTATTCATTGTAACCAGTACCGCGCCGATCTTCGTGGTCGCCCAGAAAGTCAGGAACCACTGGGGAACGTTCGTAGCCCAGATCGTGACCTTGGAGCCTGCGCGGACCCCGAGGGATACCAGCACCCTTGCAAACTCATCCACATCATCGCGGAACTGGCTGTAGGTGCGGGTATAATCCAGCGTTGTATATTTCACGGCAAGCTGATCCGGAAATTCCCTTACCATGGTGTCAAGCACCTGTGGGAACGTCTGATCGATCAGGGCTTCCTTCCGCCAGACGTATTTGCCCGTATGGCGGTTGTTCCAGTACAGATGCCTGCGGTTCAGCCTGGTGTTTTCGAAGGCGCGCATCCCGTTCTCAAAATGGGTCAGAATGATCTCGAGATCGGCAATTTCCGGCGCCCAGTCCGGATTCCAATCGATGGAGATAAACCCGTCGTAATTGACCGAGCGCAGCGCATTCATCATCTCTTCCAGAGGCAGCTCGCCCTCGCCAATAAGCTCCGGCAGCACCCTTCCCTCCTCCGTGCGGAAGTCATGAAGATGCACATGCTTTACATATGCCCCAAGGTTTGTGATCGTCTGTTCAGCGTCCTCCTTCGCCTCGACAAAGGTGCTGTACATATCCCAAAGCGCGCACAGCCTGTCATCGGAGTACCGGTTCAGAAGATCCCGGAGATATGCCGTGTCCGCATATGCTCCTGCCGTCTCCACGAGCACCGTAACCGGCCGTTCGGAAATCTGCGCAAGGATCCTCCCGATGCTCTCGGATGCGCGTTCCTGATCCGGGTTTTCGGTAAAAATCCCGATATAATCGACGCCGAGATTCACCGCTACCTCGATACATTCCGAAAACTCCTGTTCAAAAGCCGGATCCGTAAAATCGTTTGCCGTCATGATGCAGGGAATGGAAAGATTCCTTCCGGCCAGGCTTCGGCGCTGTGAAGCCGCCTGATCCGGATTGGCAGGGCTTGCCTTTCCACGGAAAAGCGGGCTTTTGATATCATAAATCTCGATGCCGGACATGCGGGTCTCTGCTGCAGTATTGCAGAATTCATCCCAGTCCGTATTCTTCCAGTGCCGGATGGAAAATGAAAGTTTTAACATGAATGTTCCTCCTGTCTCTTACCCGCCTGCTTAGGCCTCTTCGTACACAATCTTGTTCAGTGCGCTTAAATAGGCCCGGATGGACGCGCCGATGATATCGGTGGAAATACCGCTCCCCGAGTACACTCTCCCGCCTGCACGGAGCTTGACGACCGCGGAACCCATCGCGTCCCGCCCTTCCGTCACGGTCTGAATCTGAAAATCATCCAGCTCATAGTGATGTCCGATCACATGCTCCACTGCCTGGAACGCGGCATCGATCGGGCCGTCGCCGATTCCCACGCCCCGTTTTTCCACTCCGTCCTTCTCAAGCAGAAGATTTGCGGTAGCAGTAATGACATTTCCGCTGTTGATTACGTAGTTTTTGATTTTGTACGCCGCAGGGACCTGCATAGCCGTGCTGGCTACAATCGCGTCCAGCTCCCTGCTTCCGACAAAATGCTTCTTGTCAGCGACCCGCAGGAAAGCCTCGTACACCTTCGCGTTATCTTCCTCCGTGAGGTCATACCCCAGAAGGCGCACCGCTTTGATCACTTCCTCGATCCCGTCATTGCTGTCCAGGCAGATGTTTGAGGTTCCGGCACCCTCCATCGAAATATTCGAAAATCTTGTCTCCTCTTCCTTCAGAAGAATCTTCTCCAGCTGTTTCACCGTGCGGGTGATTTCGGTGACGCGCATCTGCGTCATAATCCCGAGATCCGCCCCCTTCACCTGTACAAAATGGATCATTTCCTCCAGAGTCGGATATCCGTTTTCAACCGCTGTGCACTTCACACCGACAGCTCCGCTCCGGATTGCGGCCGCCGCGCATGCGACCGCCATGTTCATCTCATCGCTGACCTGTACGTAAAGCTCGATATCCTGAAGTCCGGGTACATTCGCCCTGATTTCCGCGATAAAGGCCCCGAACTCATCCGGAAGCATAATGCCGGCCGTGTCACATACCGTGATCTTATCCGCTCCGGAGTCGATCGCGGTATTCAGCGCTTCAAACAGGAATTCCCGCTCGGCCCTTGTCGCGTCGATGGCGGAAAATTCAACATGCTCACTGTAAAATCTGCACTGCTTTACCTGCTTTCTGATCTCCTCCAGCATTGCCGGAGCTTTTTTATGACAGGAATACTCCATCTGAACAGGCGAAACCGGGGTCAGAAGATTCAGCTTCGGCTTCTTTGCACTCTTTACGCTGTTCCAGGTCTCCTCCACATTCCCTTTGGCGATTTCAACCGAAGCCGAAATTCTTGTTGCTGTCATCGAAGCGATCGTGCTGTTCGCAAGCTGGTCCGCTCTGCTCCCCGAAATCGGCGCAAGCTCAATTGTATCGGCCTTCAGACGGTCAAGGCTTCTTGCGATCTCCAGTTTTTCCTTGAAAGTCAGTTCTCTTCCGCGAATCGCGGTTGCTTCCCTCAGCGTCATATCGATCAGTTTCAATGTTCTCATGATCCCTTACTCCTTTTCTTTGATTAAACCAAGGACCTGTGCGTTGCTTTGTGCGAATAGCCCATAAAAACAGAAGTCCCGGAGGTTCACGAATCAACATGAACCTCCGGGACGACATAATCATATCGCGGTACCACCCGGATTGCTGCAAAAGCAGCCGCTCATCAGCGCTCATGATAAAGCACCTTGCCATGGTAACGGGGCAGCCGGACTTCCCTACTCAGCTTTACCGCCCGGTTTTTGACCGGTGGCCGGAGCCTTCAGGAAATCTGCTCAGGCAGGAGACTGCGTTTCAGGACTCACACCGGCTCACACCAGCCGCCGGCTCTCTGAAGTGGTTGACAGAACGCATAATGCCGTCTTCGCATTTACATTTGAATGACATATTAAATGATTCAGGAAAGTTTGTCAATAAAAATATTCAAGTTTATTATTCCTGCGCCGGATAGAGATCCTCAAAATCCCCTTTTGTAAATCTGTGATAGATCAGATGTTCTCCCTCATCCGTGATACAGTAATAAAAATCATCCGGATCACCATCTTCAAAACAGATGAGATAGTCGAAATCCTTCCCCTCTGCCTTTTCAAACCGCACATGGTCCGAATACATCCGGAAGACTCCCAGAATCTCCTGGATTGACGCCGGATGGTTCCGCATCTTCTCCACAAAACGGACAAGGAATTCATCCTCCCCGATCAGGGAGTGCACATAATCCGACCCTTCCGGCGGAATAACCAGGCAGAACCTGTCCCCTTTGTGACTGACCGTCAATTCTCCCAGCCGCGCACGCTCATCCGCGGCAAATACGGCCAGAGCATCCTGCATGCCGGCCGGATCAAGATTGCTGTCCAGCAGCCGGTTCAGGGATTCCAGCGGGTAATACAATCTGACCGACTCGGAACAGTATCCCAGCTTGATCTGCTCCTCCTTCAGCATTTCAATGATGTTTTTTTCCAGTTTTTCTGTATTCATCATGGTTCCTTATATCCTTTACGGCAGTACCGTCACAGCAGATATCTGCCCTTCAGCTCCTCTGCCTTTTTCGGTCCGAGAAACAACTCTCTGCGGAAGAACTGATAGATTGATCCGTATTTCTGGTCAATTGCCCGGAACATGCGGTTCAGGCAGTTCTCCTGAACCCGGTAATAGAATTCCAGATTCTGTTCCTGCACGACAGTGTCCTCCGGGCGGCTTTCCAGCAGGCGGTACATGTGCTTCATATCCTCTTCCATGCAGTTATTGCTCCGCAGGAAATCCTCCATAATGATGTGCCTCGGAACGCCCAGAAGAGCCAGAACAATCGCCGTCGTGATCCCCGTGCGGTCCTTCCCGGTACTTCCGTGCCAGAGCACAGCGCCTTTCTCCGCCTTCAGAAGGATATCCATAAATCTTGCCAGCTGTTTTACAGAGTAGGGGTCCTTCACAATATTCTCATATGTAGAAGCAAGCTGTTCTTCCGTCCATACGTTCGAGGGATCCAAAGCTTCCTCAATGTCCCCGAACAGGGGGCCTCTGTAATCCTCCTCATCAAAGACCGGAATGTGGTAGTACTCGACTCCGCTCATAATGACATCCGGACGCCTTTCCACTTCCCTGTCTGACCGCAGGTCAATCACTTTTGCCAGATGGTACTCTTCCAGCAGCACCCTCTCATCGTGAGGAGAAATATGGTAAAGGTCGCCGCTCCGGATCAGTTTGCCGGGAACGATGTGCTTTTCATCCATCGTCGTAAGACCGCCGACGTCCCTTGTATTGTAAAGGCTCAAAAGCGGAATTCTCCCACCGGCCGGAAGTCCGGAAGCCATATCGGAATTGAGAGCCTTCAGAAGACGGATACACGACGCCGCTTCCTTCTCAGGCATCTCAAACCTGTACTCTTTATGCCTCCTGGTCTGAATAACCAGCTCATGGCTCAGAACCAGCTTTTCATCCTCCTGTCCGGGGGATTTTTTCTCAATATAAGCCCAAAGTATATCCTTCACAGGCAGACTGTTGATCATCATATGCCTGATAAAAATCAACTCACCGTCTTCAACCCGGATTTTTCCAAACCTCATAGATCAACCCCGCACCAACTGATCAAAGCGCCCGTATTCTTTCCAGCGCTTCGACCGTGTTTTCATAGGTTCCAAAAGCTGTCAGCCGGAAATAGCCTTCTCCAAAGGCCCCGAAGCCGGAGCCGGGAGTGCCGACAACCTTTGCTCTGTTTAAAAGATAATCAAAGAAATCCCAGGAAGTCATCCCCTGCGGAGTGCGAAGCCAGATATAGGGCGCGTCCACCCCGCCCGACACCTCATATCCCGCATCCCGGAGGCCGTTCAGAATCACGCCGGCGTTTCTCATATAATAGCCCACCTGCTCCGAAAGCTGCTGCCGGCCTTCAGAAGAATATACCGCTTCCCCGGCACGCTGTACGATGTAAGGCGCGCCGTTGAACTTTGTGCCGTGCCTCCTGGCCCACATGCCGTGAAGGGAGATACCTTCCCGGATAAGTGCCTTCGGAACCACCGTAAATCCAAGCCTGAGCCCGGTAAATCCGGCATTCTTTGAAAAACTGCGGAGTTCTATTGCGCAGGTTTCGGCTCCCTCACATTCGTAGATCGAGTGCGGAACACCCGGCGTGGATATATATGCCTCATATGCGGCATCGTAGATGATCACACTGCCGTTCCTGTTAGCATAGTCCACCCACTCCTGGAGTCTGTCCTTCGAGACCGCGCTTCCCGTCGGATTGTTCGGGAAGCAGAGATAAATGATATCCGGGACCTCCTCCGGAAGATCCGGGACAAATTCGTTTTCCTTCCGGCAGGGCATATAAATCACACCGTCAAAATTACCTCTGTCCGCATTATAACTTCCTGTGCGGCCGGCCATGACGTTCGTATCCACATAGACCGGATAAACCGGATCGCACACTGCAATCCGGCTGTTCCTGTCAAATATCTCCTGGATATTGCCGGAATCGCTCTTTGCCCCGTCAGATATAAAAATTTCATCCGCATTGATTCTGCAGCCGCGCGCCTGGTAGTCCTCCCTGGCAATCACTTCCCGAAGGAAGGCATAACCGAGATCCGGCGCATATCCGCGGAAAGATGCCGCATCCGCCATTTCATCGACAGCACTGTGAAGTGCAGAAATGACGGCAGGAACAAGAGGCTGTGTCACATCACCGATTCCAAGCCGTATTATTTTTTCGCCGGGATGGGACTCCTGATACGCGTTCACTTTCTTTGCAATCGTCGAAAACAGATAGCTTCCCGGGAGTTTCTGATAATTTTTGTTGACCGATACCATTGTTTTCCCTCCACAGAGCCTGGCGGCAGAATGCATGTATGATATCCGCCCGCCAATAGTCCTGAACCTGCGCAGGCCTGCCTGCAGACAGGTGAAAGGACCTGGGGCGTTGTTACCATGATAATACGAATCATGCTTTAATTCAACACAAAAAAAACAGACACTCTGCATTCCTCTCATCGGGTCAAAAGTTCCTTGGGTCCAGCTAAAGCATCTGCCTTTTCACATAATTATTCAGTTGGTATTGCCTGTACAGCGTTAATTAACAGCCCATTTTTTCAGCGAGCCTTTAAACTCCTTGTCTTCTCCATGGCAAATCACGGTCAGACAATTTGCAAGATCCATTGCCAGAATCCCCATCAGGGATTTTGCGTCCACCATAACCCGGTCATAGCTCACATCAATATCAAAGTCACACTTATTTGCTGCCCTGACAAACTCCCGTACATCCTCCGGTTTATTCAGTTTAATCTTCTGAAGCATACCCCACCGCCTTTCTGATGTAATCATATATCTGTTCAGTCCTTTCACAGAAGATTTCCCTCCGGTCCGACTGAAACAGAACCTTCCTGATGCCGTTATATGCTTCTCCTCCCTTACCGAAACAAAACCGGTTACTTTCGTTCGGCAGTGACATTATCGTGCATCGAAGTAAAAATGTCAATCTTTAATTTTTGACACTTCCGCGCCTGCGTTCTGCTGTTTTTGTGGTTTTTGAATAAAAAAACCGGGATTTCCCATCTTTCTGTATGTCAGTATGGAAAATTCCGGTTTCTTTATTCAAATATAATTATGTCAAACTGAGTTCGGAATTCAAAATAATTCCGGTAAATTTCGTCATCAGCCTTTTACGCCGCCGGCCGCGACTCCGCCGACGATAAATCTCGAAAGAATCAGGTACACAACAACAACCGGCAGAATGGAGAACACGATCATCGCATACACCTGCCCCATGTCGAACTTCAGGAAGTCCGCGCTTCGCAGCTGGGCCAGAAGGATCGGAAGTGTTTTCATATTGTCCTTGTGAAGGATCAGAGCCGGAGTAAAGTAGTTGTTCCAGGAGCTTACAAACGTAAAGATCATCTGTACGGCAATGGCAGGCTTCATCAGGGGGAGCACAATGCTGTTGAATGTGTGGAACTCACCGGAGCCATCGATCCGGGCCGCCTCAATCAGAGACAGAGGCAGGTTGCTCTCCATATACTGCTTGAGGTAATAGAAGGTAACCGGAGCAGCAATGGCCGGTACAATCAGCGGAATGAAGTTGTCCTCCAGTTTCATCCCCTGAACCAACTGGATAAATCCAAGCGCGGTAACCTGTGTCGGGATCATCATGATCATAAGGATAAATGTGAATATACCCTTTTTGAATCTGAAATCATACGCATGGATTGCATATGCGGTCATAGTTGAAAAATATGTGCTGAGAATCGCTGTAAACGCTGCAACAATCACACTGTTCCGAAGGCCGCTCAGAACCGGAAGGGTTCCATGGAACAGGTTGTTCATATTCTCGAAGAAATGCGTGCTCGGAATCGGTGTAAAGCCTTTTGTCAGCTCGCCCTTTGAACGTGTCGCATTAACAATCAGAACATAAAACCAGAACAGGCACATGAAAACAATCAGGATCAGAACAATGTAAGCTATGAGACGGCGTGCGCCTGCCCCAAGACCCTTTTCTTTTTTTGTATTCATTCTTCGTTCCCCCTTTTACTTTTCACTGCTGGCGGTAAACTTGAATACAAGAATACTCAGAGCACCGGTAATAATGAACATGAGTACCGACAGCGCACCTGCCATACCATAGTTGCGGTTGAACAGATGTTTATTCAGGAACATGATCAGTGTCATAGTGCTTCTCATCGGATCGCCGCTGCCGTTGGTCAGGATCTGCGGAACATCGAACATCTGCAGACCGCCGATCAGGGAAGTAACCATAACGTACACAAGGATCGGGCGGAGAAGCGGAAGCGTGATTCTGAAGAAAATCTGCGTTGCTGTCGCGCCGTCCACCTGGGCCGCTTCAAACAGGGATGTATCGATTCCCAGCATACCTGCGAGGAGCAGGATCGTTGTATTTCCGAACCACATCAGAAAGTTCATGAAAGCCACCAGGCTTCTGGCGCTCCAGGTGTTGCTCATAAATTTGAAAGGCTGGCTGATCCATCCAAGATTCATCAGAATGTTGTTGATCGGGCCGCCGTCGGAGAACAGTGTGAAGAACAGCATGGCAAACGCGGCTGCCATGATCAGGTTCGGAAGATAGATGACCGTCTTGAAAAACTGCTGGAACCGCAGCCGTAAAGACGGATCCGAGAACCAGGCTCCGAGAATCAGGGATACGATGATCTGCGGTACAAAGCCCATGATCCACATAATCATGGTGTTCCTGAAATAGATCAGCAGATCGCCGTCCGACAAGAGCTTGGCATAGTTGCCAAATCCTACAAAGTTCGGCCCTACAAAGGAAAGGCCGGAACGGTAATGTTCAAAAAAGCTGTTATAGATTGTTGTTACCAGTGGAATCAGCTGGAACACCACATATACAACAAAGAAAGGAATCAGGAAAATCAAACCCCATTTGTTGTACTTGACTGCCTTTTTATTATTCACAGTTTGATTCATGCTAATACCTCCACAGCATGTCTGCTTTATGCAAAGCTCGCAGCATATCTTTAATTCTATCCTGAAGAAAGGTTAAAAAGCTGATGCCAACCCTGCATGCACTACATGCAGTCTGCGTTCCCGCAATCATGCCCGTCTTTTGGATTTTATGGCATCAAAAACGCTGTGCCTGCGCAGCAGGCACAGCGCCTTTGTTACTTACTCATCTCATCGTTCAGATTACATCTGCCGTTCAAATTAGTAGGTCAGCTCCGGATATTTCTCAACAACTGCTTTGTAGAACTGATCCAGTGCTTCTTCAT
>CAMOXX010000030.1 GCA_946629475.1 uncultured Blautia sp.
TTCTTTACGTCCGCGCATTTCCTTCCGGTGGGTCCGCGGACGTAAAGATCACAACAATCGCAATTCTTTACGTCCGCCGGCGAGTTGATTCAAAAAAAGAGTCTGAGAAAACCCTCAGACTCTTTTATAGCTCTCTATCACCTTCAGATAATTTCGATACTCTTCCTCCTCGTAGAAGTACTCCTTCGGTTTCCCCGTCACTCCCAGCTCATCAAACCACTCCCCGCACAGCTTTTCTGTCATCATCGTCTTCGTCGGCTCAGCGACTGTCTTCAGATTCCACAGTGAAAAATGCAGGGCATAATTGATATAATCGCGCTCCAGCTCCCAGTATATGTTCTCATCATAGAGCCTCTGCCGCAGAGCTAAAAGTGCATCGTAAAAGCACTGCCAGGATTTCTCCCGGGTCACGGAGAGGGATTTTCCTCCGCCCCTTCTCTGGTGGATCAGAACCCTCTGGTTCACCGCGATCTTTTTCGCCGTGACAAGTGCGGAAAACACGAACAACAGATCGTTGCTCGTCCTCTGTTCCTGGAACAAAAGCTGATGCTCAAGGACAAATTCCTTCCGGTACATCTTGTCCCAGGCCCAACCGACAAAGGTTTTAAACACGTTTCCGGTCAGCTCCCGATATTTGAACGGCATGTACGGAGGCAGTTCATTTTTGTGTAGTACCCAGGGATTCTGCACGTACTCCTTAGTGTCCATGAAGTACATGTCCGATCCCAGGACAACAAAGTCAGCCTTGAAATGAACGATGGTCTTCCAACCCTTTTCCAGCATCTCGGGCTCAAAAAAGTCATCTGAATCGAGGAAAGACAGATATTTACCCCTGGACTCCCGAAGCCCATAATTCCGGGCGGCGCCCGCTCCGGCATTCTCCTGATGGAGCACAATCACCCGGCTGTCCCTCCGGCTGTATTCTTCCAGAATATCCCCGGATCCATCCGTGGATCCGTCATCAACACAGATAATCTCAATATTCTGAAGTGTCTGATTCAGAAGACTCTCCAGACAATGTCCGATATAATCCCGGCTGTTGTACACAGGGATGATAACGGATACTTTCGGTTTATTCATGTTTTTAATTCCTCAGAGATAATACCCGGAATACCAGTCTTTTGGCCCATTCCGGCACAAATGGTTTGATAAAGCCTACAATCTTTGCAGATTTCAGCGCATTACCGAACCCGTCTGCGCTCCGGATCAGTGAATCGATCTTCTTCCATTCCAGGTCCGAAAAGACATCCCGGCTCAGCTCGTTTTTTGTTCTTGCCCAGCGGAACTCCCTGCTCATTCTCCGCAGAAACTCTTTCTTGTACTTCTCGTCGATCCGGTCATAGGTGAACATGTAATTATCGTACTTTTTCCACCAGTAGAAATATTTGAAATGGTTCCAGGTTTCCGGATCCTCCATCAGTCTGTCACGGATAAAGTCGTACTCGATGTTCATGCAGTACACTTTTCCCTTATCCTTCACCGACGAATTCGGGTTGTCCCTTCTGTTTTTGTAGAAAGCCTGGTCGACAATCATGCCCCGTTTTGCGTGTACAAAGGTCTGAAAAAAGAACCCGTTGTCCTGGAAAGAGGCTCCCGGGCTCTCATGATGCCTGATGTGGTTTTCATTGAGGAACGCTCTTCTGTATATCCCTGTCCAGGTGTTTATTTTGTACCGGAACACGTCCAGTTCCTCCGCCGGACAGAACACTCTGCCGTAGCCCTTCCCGGTCTCGTCGAGCGGCACATACTCCAGCTCCTCACGGCCATCCGCGTCGGTCCGGAAGCGGTAAAAATCGGACTTCACAAAGTCCAGGTCATACTCCGACGCATATTGGTACAGGGTCTCAAACATTGCGGGCTCTGCATAATCGTCCGGCTCCAGAATTCCGATGTACCCGCCCCGGGCCGCGTCGATCCCGATGTTCATGGCTCTGCCGTAACCTCCGTTCTCTCTGGAGATTACCCGGAACCTCTCGTCCTTCAACGCATATTCCTTTAAAATCTCCGGGGAGCCGTCCGTCGAACCATCGTCCACGCAGACGATCTCGATATCCTCAAGAGTCTGCGCTGCCAGGCTGTCGAGCGCCTGCCGAAGATACTGTTCAACATTATAGACTGGAACTATAACTGATACTTTGCACATTTTTCATCCCTGTTCTCATCCAGATGATTCATCCGCCAACCGCAGACTGCTCAGCGGTAAACGATCCTGCAGAGGGCCGAAGCCGCGTCATAGAGGCGGAAATGGCTTCCACGCAGGAGAGTGACGGCTCTGTTGATATTTGCCTCATAAATGTCAGGATACCGTTTTTTCAGCATGCTGTCGAACCCTGAAAGACGCATGCAGCTCTTATGCGCTTCCTCCTGGCACAGCATGATGCGGTAATACCCTGCCGCTGCCCTGGCGGTGAGGTTTGCGATATACTGTTTTTTCGGAGGGGTACACGGGATCTCAGAGCCAAGCCTGTCGTAAAAACGCAGAAGAGATTTCAGAACCCTTTTCATGTTCTCCTCATTCTTCTGCATTTTCTCCCTGCTCATGCTCTGACCGTTCCGGCCGATCCGGTACATGTACACAAATTCATCGATAAAGGCGGCTGTGCTGACATGCGGGATGGGAAAGATCGTGTATTCCGTATCCACATAATAGCACTTTTCATCGACCCGGATTTTGTTCTCCTGCAGAATCCGGGTACGGATCGTCATGTTGTGCATTTTTATGTACAGCTTTTCCGCTATCCCGTCAAAGACATAGGTTCTGCCGTATTCGACCCCTTCAAACGGGCAGAGCATCTCCGCCCTTTTTCTCCAGGAATCCATGGGAACCTTTTCATCCTCATAGACCCAGTAAAAGCCGGACCAGACAATATCCGCCTCCGAATCCCGCAGATAATTTACCAGCCGGCAGAAAGGCTCCCGGTCGACCCAGTCGTCAGAATCCACCACCTTGAAATACTTGCCGCGCGCGAGCAGAATCCCCGCATTGATGCCGGATCCGTGGCCGCCGTTGGGTTTGGTGATCACCCGGAAGGTGCCGGGAAACCGCGCCTGGTACTCAGCCGCGACAGCTCCCGTCTGATCTGTCGATCCGTCATTAATCACCAGGATCTCAATATCGTCCAGGATCTCCTCCATGCAGAAGGAGTCCAGTGCTGTTCTGATATATTTTTCCGCATTGTAGGCCGGCACAATAACGGACAGGAGCTTCTTTGCCCCGTCTGTGCCATTGAAACAGGCGGAACCGGATTGTTTTTTTACTTCTTTTTCCATCAGCTCATAAAATTCTCATAGACCGGAAGTACCTCGGAGGGCCTGCCCATCATGCGGATCTCACCGTCGTGGAGCCACAGGACACTTGTGCAGAGTTCCTCCAGCGTCTCCGTAGCATGAGAGACGATCAGGACCGTTCGCTCGTTGTCGCTGATCAGCTCCTTCATTTTATTGTAGCTCTTCTTTTTAAATTTCGCGTCACCGACGCTCAGCACTTCGTCGATCAGCATGATGTCGGCTTCCAGTATCGCGGTGATCGAAAACGCCAGCTTGGAGTGCATACCGCTGGAGTAGGTCCGCACCGGCATGTCGATAAACTCACCGAGGTTCGCAAAGCTGATAATCTCGTCCATCTTGGAGCGGACCAGCTCCTCCGAGAATCCCAGCAGCATGCCCGAGAGGACGATGTTTTCCCTCCCGGTCAGCTCGCGCTGAAAGCCTACTCCGATCGACAGGAGCGAAACGGAATTTCCGTGCAGGTCAATAAAACCCTCGTCAGGAGAAAAAATCCCGGCCACGGCCCGGAGCATCGTAGATTTCCCGCTCCCGTTTTTTCCGACAATCCCGAGAATCTCCCCCTTGGGCACGGTAAAGGATACGCCCCTGACCGCTTCAAACACGATTTCGTCCGCCTTTTTCAGGGTGAACAGACTTTTCCGGATTGAGAACGTGTTCAGGCATTTGTAGCGGATCCGCAGATCCTTTACCTCTAATGCAATCTTGTCTTCCATCTTAATCTCCATCAGAAGCCGGATCTGGTTCCGGCTTCATAATCTTCCGTTACATGACTTTCACATAGCTGTTCTCATAGGAGTAGATCAGCTTGATTCCGATCATACACAGAATCAGGGACACAACTCCCCATCCCGCAAGTCCGATCCTGTAGGGCAGGCTCGAATAGATCAGACAGTTCCGAGTGGATTCGATCAGCAGCGACATCGGATTCCCGTAGATCATGATGCTCTTATAGGGATCCTGAAGCCTGTTTCCGATCGAGTAGAATATTCCCGACATGTAGAACATCAGCCGCAGAACCACGATCATTACGTTGTGAAGGTCATCCACAAAAACGCCAAAGTGGAGCACAATGCAGCTCAGTCCGAAGGTAAGCATCACAAGGACTATGAAAATCGGAATCAGGTACAGGACATTCCAGGTGACCGGCACCCGGTAAAGTACCATCATGATGAACACCAGAAGAAAGGAAATCATCATCTTGAATCCGTTTTCCAACATTTTCTGCAGAATCAGGATATATTTCGGGATGTAGACCTTCGAGACAATGCTGCTGTTCTGCCTCACCATCTTGACGCTTCCCTGTACGTTCTTGTTGAAGAAGTTCCAGAGCGTCAGACCAACAAAAACAAAGATGGGGAAATACTGTGTTTTGCTCCTGAAAATAATCACAGCAATAAATGTATAAACCAGCATGAACAAAAGGGGATCCAGAATCCACCACAGCCAGTTCAGGTAAGAACTGGCCACCTCGGATTTCAGATCTGATTTGGCAGAATACTTCGCATATGAAAAATATTTTTTCATATCACTGATAAAACGGTTCAGCATATCCTTTTTACTTTCCTTTTTTCATTTTTACATAACCTTGAACTTGTGCAGTCCACGGTAGGCAATGGAGGAACGGATCTCTTTCAGGGTTCCCTTCAGCTCGGAGTTTTCACTCTCGAGGGCATCCTTTTTCTTCTCAACTTCCTTCTTCTCGCTATCTATAGCATTGCTCCTGTTTTCCTCAGCCCTGAGCTGATTGGCCAGCTCTTTCTTTTCCTTTTCCAGCCTTACCACACGATAAGCACGGTATTCCAGGATGAGCGCCCTGAACAGCATCTGTTCATAAGCCGGGAGTTTTTTGTAGTCATCCCTGTCGGGGCTTCCCGCATCGCACAGGTCTTCATATCTGTGACGCGCATTGCCGAGGAGCGACTGCGTGATATCAAGCACGGCATTCTGATCCTCTTCTGACATTTCATGCGCTTCCAGGTATCTGCAGGCCTCGAGGAAGCACCGGAAATAGCCCTCCACATTCCGGAAGCTCACGGGGGAAGTCATGATTGATTCATCGGCCAGCCTTCTCTGGTAAAAAACATCCTTACAGAAGCCCACACGCTTCGCCCCGCACAGATGGCGGAAGGTGAAGATATTGTCCTCGTGGAGAATCCCCTCCACAAACGGATTATCGGAATTCTTCAGGTATTCGGTTCTGGACATATACGACCAGACAGGCATCAGATATTCTTTTCGGCCTCTCATCAGACGGATCATCTCCAGACCGGTGCATACATCCGGATAATCATAGCAGCGCTTGTAGAACTCACGGTATCTGTCCATAACAGCCTGAAATGAATCGGACATGGCTGCTGCCGAAACAAAAGGCTCTGCGTTTCCAAGGCAGATATCCAGACTGTCAGCCTCCATGTGCTGTACCAGTTTTTCAATATGGTCTGCCTTGATCCAGTCGTCGCTGTCCAGGAAGAAAATATATTTTCCGCAGGCTTCCGCAATACCGTGGTTTCGGGTGGCCGAAAGCCCCTGATTCTCCTGATGGATCACATGAAATCTCGGATCCCGCTTCGCGTAATCTTCCAGGATGTCCGGGCTCAGATCCGTAGAGCCGTCATCCACGCAGATCGCCTCATAGTTCTGGTATGTCTGCGAAAGCAGGCTGTCCAGGCATTCCTTTACATATCTTTCTTCATTATAGACAGGGATGACAACCGATACAAGCGGTGTGTCCTGTGTTCGCATTTTCCATTCCTCCAGTGCTTCATCGAACATGTCGTGCACAGCTTTTCCGAACGCCTCATACCGGCTCCCGGTCTCCCTCTTCTGAGAGACCGAAGCACCGTAAAGTCTGAGTCTGCTCAGGGCTTCTACCGCATCCCGGATGCCCGCAGCCGTAAACACGCCTTCCTGGTTCAGTATCCCGGCTGATTTTTCCTCAGCATCGTCCCGAAGCCAGACACAAGGGGTTTCCGCAAGCATGGATGCCATCATCCCGTACGGGCTGTCCGTCAGCACGGCCTCCCTGGACGCAATCATATCCAGTTTCCGGAGGATGTACATCCGCCGCTCCTCTTTTGAGAGCCTGCGGCCGTGAGACATGTTTTCCTTCATAACGGCGAGAGACGAACGCAAAGCAATCTTATCAAGCTCTGCCGATTTTCCGCTCTCTTCATTCTCCGTGAGAACAAGAAGGCCTGTTTTTTCCCTCTGCGGGTACGGTTCTGTTTCAAAAAGCAGCATGGGATCCGGAAGGCTGTACCATTCCGCCTTCCCCTCTCTCTTAAGAAACGCCTCTATCATGCCCGGAGCCGGCGTGCGTCCGGTATTGAATACGATCTTCCTGCTGCTGTCAAACCGGTCCGGCAGAAAATCTTCGCCCTGGATTGCCAAAATATCCGATGGAAGAACCTGCAGCGTGCCTGCTGCCTCTCTTTCGAAAAACGCAGTGCGCGTCATTTCGGTAATTTGAATGCCGGGGGCTGATTTTTCAATAAACGCCCGGATTCCCTCCGTCTGGATCTGCCCGGCAAGTGAATCATCCTCCGGAGTTCCGATCAGATAGCACCGGAGAAGCCGGAAATCCGCTCCGGTTTTCTCATCGGTCTGCCCTGTCTCCTCCGGCTTCAGTGCAGGCAGGGAGCCGCAGAATGTCAGTTCTTTTCCCGACAGCCGGATTCCGGCCAGCAGCGAAGCGGCCGCTTCTGACTCTGCAGGCGGGATAAGGATCCTCTGAACCTTTTTATTCCATGCCGTCGGAAGAATCCGCCCGGCGCAGGACAGGGTTCTGCACATTTCCGCAAAGACTTCCGGTTCCGGAAAATCACAGAATTCCGGGGCTTGTTCCAAACGGAGCATACCGCCCAGATCCGTACTGCAGATGCACAGCTCTGCCCCGGCTTTATCTGCCATTATCTGCGCTTTCGCTTTTGCCTCTTTTACCGCCGTCTTGTCCTCCGTACTGATACTGTCCCCGAGGATCAGAACGGATACCGCTTTTTCCCCCGCTTCGTGCCGAAGCATGGATTCGAACAGAGCATCTCCTTCGCCGAAGACAAGGTTTCCTTCGCCGTCCTTCTGCCTTTTCCGCACCTCATGGCTGCACACCAGTGAGCTTTCCCGGATTACGCCCGGGTATCTCGCAGCCAGAGCCTTTTTCAGCTCTTCCATGTCCTGCACGAAATCCTTATCGGCAAACTCGACAGAGACCTCCGCGCCGCAGATCCATGCGAAAGGCAGAACGATGCTCAGCACGGGAACCATAAGAATCGCATAGGCAGCGAATTCCACGCTGTGGGAATACTCGGCGTAAAAATCCGAAGCCTGAAAATACGCGGCCCACGGCCCGGTCACTTCCAGGTGATATTCCGCCCTGCGCTTCTGCGTCACAGGGTTCTTCAATACGATCCGGTTTTTCTCTGTCGTCATTTCAGTAGTCTGTTTTTCCATTTTTTCATACCCTTTAAGGTCTTTTTGGCAGTCTCCTTCGCAAATCTCGGAGCCGCTGTCAGAGTAAAGCCGAGTTTATAGGAGCGGGAATTCAGGATATCCTGCAGCTTCCGGCTGTCGCCCATGAACTTTTCAAACTCGGCAGCCGCAGCCTTTGCCGCGCTGCCGGAATCCATGGTCATAAGTACATAGGTATCCGGGTCCTTCAGCAGCATCTGCATTTTGCTCCAGTGGCTGTCATTGTAATCCCTGCGCCGGATAAGGCCGTTCTCCTGGGCGCTTTTAAATTCCCGCTGCGCGTTCCTGCAGTAATCCTTGCGGTACTCCGGAGCGATCCGGTCGATCGTCGCAAGCGTGTTGGTAAAACGCTTTTTCCAGTACATGTACCTGAAGTTTTTCCAGGTTTCCGGGTGCTCCATCAGGATGCTGCGGATATGGTCATACTCGATGTTCGCGCAGTAAACCTTCTCCGGATTCTTCACGGAGGAATTCGGGTTGTCCCTGCGGTTCATGTAATACGCTCTGTCGATGATCATGGCGGACCGTCCGAACGCAAAGGTCTGGAAGAAAAAGCCATTGTCCTGGAAAGAGGCTCCCGGGGTCTCATTATGCCGGATTCCGTACTCCAGCAGGAAGCTCCTGCGGTAGATGCCGCACCAGGTGTTCATCACATAGTTCAGGGCCTCCGGTGTTTCGCACGGCGCGAAAACCCGGTTATAGTCCTCCGGTTCCGTGGAAAGGTGGAAATATTTAAACTGGATATCCCCGTTTTCCTTCGTCACAAACCGGTAAAAATCGGATTTCACAAAATCCAGGTTGTGTTCTTTGGCTGTATTGTAGAGATCCTCATACATTTCAGGAGCAATATAGTCATCAGGCTCAACAATGCCGATGTACTCGCCCGTTGCTTTGTCAAAACCGGCATTCATCGCTTTGCCGTAGCCGCCGTTCGGCTGATCCACGATCACCACCCTGGAGTCCTCCGCCGCATATTTCTTCAGAATATCCAGCGAGGAATCGGTGGAACCATCGTTTACACAGACAATTTCAATGTCCTGAAGAGACTGCCGGATGACGCTCTTCATGCATTGATCCAGATATTGCTCTACATTATAGGTCGGTATGATAATTGAAACCTTCGCCATATTCTCCCCCTTATGCTCCCGTCAGGCTGCGGTACTGCATCCACTGGCTGTCCGCTTCGCGTGCTTCAAACATTCCCATGTCCACATTCCCGACGGTAAAGTCGTGAAGATTCTGTTTCAGCTCTTCGCTCGACGCCTCGTCCTCCGTTATTTTACGGTACCATCCGATCAGGTCATACATTTCGGCATCCAGGATCCGGAAACGGACCGTGTCGTTCACCTGGTTGTCATCGCAGATCTTTTTCATAATTTTGTAGGATTCAAACTGGCAGTCGAAATGATCGAGCCGTTTTGCCACCAGAGAGCCCTCCACATTCATCCTGTGGGAGACAAAATCCTGATGAATCAGCATCATCCGTTTTCCCTTTACGCAGGTTTCCACAAAAAAGGACCGGTCGTTTACGCAGAACAGATGGTTGAAACGGATATTGTTTTCAAGCAGGAAGCTTCTCTTGTAGATCGCGTTCCACGGGACAAGGCTCATTCCTCCCAGGAACATGGCCGGTGAAGTATTGAAATTCAGCAGTTTTTCATCGAAGGACTTATCGAGCGTCTTCATCGAATATCTCGGGTTTTCTATAGCTGAACCGTCCTTGTCGTTGAATGCTGTCGCGGTCGTTTTGATCCAGTCGAGGTCATGAAGAACCGCCGTATTGTATATTTTTTCATAAGCGCCGGGCAGCACGCAGTCGTCGGAGTCCAGGAAATGGATATAGCGGCCGCGGGCGGCAAGCATCCCCCGGTTTCGCGAGGCGCCGGCGTACATGTTGGTTTTGTTCTGCAGAACCCGGACGTTCGGGTGCTTTCTCGCGTATTCCCGGAGGATCCTCACGGTATCATCGGTAGAGCAGTCGTCCACACATATGATTTCCATGCCAAGGTTGTTCTCCTTTAAAATGCTGTCGAGGCACTGCTTAATGTATTTTCTGGCATTGTGCACCGGAATGACCACAGAGATCTTGACCGGGTAATCTTCCGCCTCTCTCTCCATGATCTCGGCATACTGAAGGTATTCCTTCACTTCATAAAAATAATCCCGGTCTTTTCCAAGAATCCCGAGGTCCTCAAACCATTCATTTTTCAGTTTATTGTAGAGGAGGACATAGGGCTCCCCGCCGACAGCGCCTAAAGAGATCAGGCAGAAATGAACCGCGTAATTGATAAAATCCCGCTCGAGCTCCTCGTATATCCCTTTTTCCTTGAGGAAATCCCGGAGCGCGCACAGCGCATGGTAAAAGCAGTCCCAGGATTTTGACCTGGTGTTCGAGAGCGAAACCGTATTGTTTCTCCTCTGATGGGCCAGAACATCCTCAAAATAGGAGATCCTCTCCGCGCACACGATGGCACTGAACACAAACAGAAGATCATTGCTGGTCCTCTGTTCCTGAAAATACAGATGGTTGCGCAGCACAAATTCCCGGTCGTACAGCTTGTCCCACGCCCATCCGATGAACGCCCGGAAGACATTTCCCGTCATGTTCCGGAACGTGAACGGAGTATAGGGCGGAAGCTTTTCCGTCTTCAGGGTATACTTTGCCCCTTTGAATTTTCCCGTATCTTCCATATACTGGTCACACCGGAAAACAACAAAGTCAGCCCGGTCCTTCTCGATCCTGGCGACTGCCTTTTCCAGCATATCCGGCTCAAAAAAATCATCGGAATCCAGGAACGAAAGATATCTGCCCCGGGAAGCCCTGAGTCCTGTATTGCGGGCTTTGCCGGCCCCGCCGTTCTCCTGTGGAATCACCCGGATCCGGCTGTCTTTTTTTGCGTACTCATCCAGAATACTGAGGGAATCATCCTGGGATCCGTCATCCACGCAGATGATTTCGATATCCTTCAGAGTCTGGGAAATCACACTGTCCAGACACTCACGCAGATGGTCGTGGCCGTTATAAACAGGCATAATCACGGAAACAACTGGCTGCATATATAATCTCCTTACGTGTTAATATTCCTTAAAAAACGTCAAACAGAATTGTAACATTTATCGTACCGAGTTGCAACTACAAATCTTTTACTGTCAGCAGGAAGCAAGCCAGGCCGCGCTCTCGGCGTCGGAAGGCATCCGCCAGTCGCCTCTGGGAGAGAGGGCGATCGAGCCGATCTTCACACCGTCCGGCATGCAGCTTCGCTTAAACTGCTGATTCCAGAATCTGCGGTAGAAATTCCGGAGCCATTTCCGGATCGTATCATCATCATAGCTTTCGCCAAAGGCGGTCCGGCAGAGTTCGTATATTTTTTCGGGACGATAGCCGTACCGGACGGCATAATACAGGAAGAAATCATGCAGCTCATATGGGCCGACCAGGTCCTCGGTCTGCTGGAGGATATTGCCGTCCTTGTCGGGTGGCAGAAGCTCCGGCGAAATCGGCGTGTCGAGGATGTCGATCAGTACCTCCTTCGCGTCGATGAATTCGGGAAGGCCGGACGCGGTGCTGATGATCCAGCGGACCAGGGTCTTCGGCACCCCGCTGTTCACTCCGTACATGCTCATGTGATCCGCATTGTAGGTGCACCAGCCCAGGGCGATCTCGCTCAGGTCACCCGTCCCGAGCACAATGCCTCCGAAATCGTTCGCGAGGTCCATCAGCACCTGGGTGCGCTCCCTCGCCTGCGCGTTTTCGTAGGTAACGGAATGGTCGGACTCGGGATGGCCGATATCCTTTAAATGTACCCGGACAGCGTTTTCGATATTGACTTCTTTTGCCGTAACACCAAGCTTTTCCATCAGCTCCCACGCATTATCGTGGGTCCGGTCCGTCGTGCCGAAGCACGGCATGGTCACCGCCAGTATATTGGTGCGCGGAAGTCCCATCAGATCCATCGACTTGCACGCGGCGAGAAGCGCCAGGGTGGAATCGAGGCCGCCGGAAATTCCGACCACCAGCTTTCCTCCCGTGACAGAGAGGCGCTTTGCCAGCGCGGATGCCTGCATCTCAAAAATCTGGCTGCACCGGATTTCACGCTCCGACTCGTTTGAGGGAATAAACGGATGCCGGCCGACCCGGATTTCCGGTGTTTCCTCATCCGGAAGCAGCAGGTGAATCTCTTCTCCCAGATTCGCCTTTCCTGCCCCGCTGACCCAGCTTCGGTGCAGCGCGGCGGCATCGCAGAAGCTGCTGCTTTTCAGGCGGTCGGCACGGATGCTGTCGGTATCGATGTCGCAGACCATCAGATGATCGTCGTCGAGGTACCGCTCGTTCTCCTTTAAGGTACGGCCGCAGCAGGCTGTAAGGCAGTGTCCCGAAAAGATCAGGTCCGTGGTGGATTCGCTCCTGCCGGCAGACACATATACATAGGCGCACAGGCATCGTGCGCTCTGCTGCCGGATCAGTTCCTGCCGGTATTCCCTCTTCGCGATCAGTTCATTGGAGGCCGAAAGGTTGAAAATGATATCACAGCCGGCCAGGGACAGCCGGGTGGACGGCGGAAGCGGCGACCACAGGTCCTCACAGAGCTCGATTCCGAAGCGGATGCCGTCCCCGGAAGTGAACACCAGGCTGCCGCAGGGCACTTTGCCCTGCTCTCCCGCGTTTCCGGCCATTCCGAGAGTTTCCGGGGTTACAAAGTCTGTTATGCCCTCCCCGCTCTGGAACCATCTTTTTTCATAGAATTCGCCTGTGTTCGGAAGGTAGGTTTTTGGCACAATACCGGCGGTTTTCCCCTTTGTGATCACTACGGCACAGTTCAGAAGTCCTGCCGCGGCTGATGCGCCGCGAAGCGCGAGCGGCGCCCCGGCGATCACGGTAAGTCCTTCCGGACATTCTTCCGAAAGCTTCCGGATCCCCTGCATCACCTCATCCTGCAGTGTTTTCTGGAAAAACAGATCGGCACAGGTGTATCCCGTGAGCGAGAGCTCCGGGAAAACCACAATGGATGCTTTTTTCTCCGCTGCCTGATTCATCAGCCCGATATGTTCCCTTACATTTGCCTGGACATTGCCCACATGGACACGCGGAACGGCAGATGCGATTCGTACGATTCCTTCCATTCTCTTTCCTCCCGGTTTACGATTCCTCAGGCAGCGCCTGTGTAATATAAGCGAAATGAATATCCGGCTCCCGGCTGAATCTGCGCAGGATCTCCTGCCGGATGTCACTGCAGGCGCCAAACCCCTGCTCGACCGTCCTGGTTATGACAATCGCCCGGAGGCCGACTCCGTACTTGTCCAGCCCGCTGATCGTCACATCAACGGGGGTTTCGATCTTCTGCCGTTTCCGTTCCTCGGCCACCTGCGGATTCTCTTCGATGATCATCCCCATAATCTTCCTGGCTTTGTCCACATTCGAGTCATATGTGACGAGCACATCCATGAACGCGGAGCTGGATTCATGCATGTCATAGTTATTGTTCGCGATGGAGCACATGTCCATCTTGGAATTCGGTACGATCACGTGGGTAGAATTGATCACATTGCAGAGCACGGTATGCCGCGCCGTGATCTCCTTGACATATCCTGTGATTTTGTCTCCGTCGATCGTTGCCGTAATCCGGTCGCCCAGATCGAACGGTTTGAACATTGACAGGATAAAGCCATGGACAATATTGGAGAGCCCCTCCTGGAACACAAAGCCCAATACCACCACGATCAAAGAGGACGACATAATGATCTGGCTGGTAAAATCCTGCAGGGCGGGGACCAGGGCGACAATCCGCATTCCGATCGTGAACACGACAAAGATCTTCAAGAGGACCTTCGTGAATGTCACCATGATCTTTCCGCGCTTCACGAAGGGTTTGAAAAACAGGTCAATCATCTTGACCAGGATCACCATGATCACGAGGAGAATCAGTCCGTAGATGAATTTGTCGGAGGTGAACACATGAAGAATTCCCTTCGTGGTCTGCTTCAGTTCTTCATAATTCTCGTTTCCTTCCAGAGTCTGGTCAATGGTTTCCAGCGCATCCATCCTGATTCCCCCCTGTCTGTTCTGAGCAGTTGCCTTTCTCTTTCGATTACTGCAGTTTTTCCTTCAGGAACTGGTCGAGCTCTGCCAGATGCTCATCGCTGTAGAGCGGGTCGCTCGCATGACCCATGCCCGGAGCGATCTCATAATGGATGTTCTCCGCAGGAACATAATCCAGCAGATGGGCATTCAGACGCTCGGACTGAAGATACGGTACGGTAATGTCGCAGTCCCCGTGCAGTATCCAGAAGGACATTCCCGATATATCTTTCTTGTCGATATAGGCGTGCGGGTCCCGGAGTTCGAACTCCTCGTCGGTCATCTCGGAGACGTTTTTGCGGAACCAGTAGGATTCCACATCCTCGTATCCTCCCGCGGCATCCCCGGATACCCAGGAATTGGCGATCCGGCGGATGAAGGCCGGAATGCGGAGCTTTTTAAAATCCTCCTCACTTCCGCGGTTGTCGATGTGTCCGTAGTAGTCAACCACGACATCCACGTGGGATGAGTACTCCCCGGCTTCGTCCTCCCCGATAAACTTTACGTCACTGAATTCATCATCCCCGGTGAGGGATGTCAGGGTGCACAGGTATCCTCCCGCGGATTCGCCGAAAACAGGGAGGCGATCCGCGTTATAGCCGTATTTTTCAGCGTTTGCGCGGAGGAACCGGATCGCAGCCTTGCAGTCCGAGAGCGCTCCCGGGAAGGGCTCCTCCGGAGCCAGCCGGTAATTGATTGAGGCACAAGCGTATCCGTGGTCGCGGAAATAGCGGTACATCAGCCGTACCTGGCGGGACTGTGAATCATTTGTGATGAAGCCTCCGCCGTGAATCAGGACAAAAAGCTGCGGTTTTTCATCCCCGGTGGTTTCCGGGATATAAAGATCCAGGTACTGCGAATCCGAGTCCGAAGCGTAGGGAACCTTCAGGAGTGTCTCCCCTCCCTCCCAGGAATCGGTTTCCGGAAGATCGTATTTTTTTACGGTCACATTTTTAAACACCGCGTAGGCAGCCTCATGCCAGTAAATCAGAACCGCTGCGCAGCATACGATCAGTGCGGCAAGACAGATCAGAACCACCTTCAGGGCTTTTCCTTTTTTCTGTTTTTCCATTGCTGTCATTTCCTCCATAAGCAGAACTGCAAAGGCAGTTGCCTTTGCAGTCCATATACCGTTTTGCCGGATCTGCGGCAATGCATCCGTTCAGAGCCTTCCCGGATACAGGCATTTACAGTTCGTTGATATAAATATTCATTGCGTCCAGAAACTGTTTTTTACGGCTCCGGCTGATCTGGATCAGATCGCCGTGCACCTTCAGGTCATTTCCCTGATAGTTTTCGACATAAGACAGGTTGACAATATAGCAGCGGTTGCAGCGGAAAAACCGCTTCGGGTCGAGCATCTCTTCGAGATCCCTCATCCTGCCTTTGGCAATGTAATTGCCGTCCAGGGTATGGTAGATCAGGAGATGGTCCTGCACTTCCACATAGCAGATTTTGGAGACATCGACCCTGACTTTTCCCCCTTTCAGGGAAATCGTGATATATTTTGCTTCCTGCTTATTCCTGTGCGCCAGGGCACGGTTCAGAGTTTCAGAAAATGAAAAATATGAAATCGGCTTCAGCATATAGTCCATTGCGCGGACCTTATATCCGCTGATGGCATACTGCGGCATATTTGTGATAAATATAATAGCCACGTTCTCATCCATGCGGCGGATCTCTTCGGCTGCTTTCATACCGTTCATAAACTGCATTTCAATATCCAGCAGAATCAGATCATATTCCGCTGTATAGTCCGTAACAATATCCTCCCCGTCCTGGAATTCCGTCAGTTTCAGTTCAACATGATTTTCTTTCTCGTAGCGTACCAGACATTTCCGCAGTTCTGATCGGTCAAAATCGTTATCATCTACGAGGGCGATCTGGATCATGATGCTTCCTTCCTTCCCGTAATCATCGTCCGAGCGTGCAGGTTGATACTGTTGTCTTTCTATAATATAAGTTTAGCAGAAAGTGCACATTGGTACAAGGACTTTTTATAAGGAAGGAAGGCATCAGAGCCCGGAACCGGGTGACTGGTCCCCCCGCTTCCGGAAGGACCGCCGCAGCTCCGCTTTACGCAAGATCGAAGTGGTAGGACCCGGCCGTCAGTTCAATCTGCTGAACCGGGATTTCATTGCGGACGGTTTCGCCCACAACGGTCACTCCTTCTGTCTCCTCCGGCGCGTTTTCCGTCGGGAGATAAAGTGTCGCGGTCGTATTAGCCGGAACAACGGCATCGTAGGATGTCATCACACCGTCCTCCGCTGTCCAGCCGCTCTCGATCGTTCCGTAGACCGAATCAAAGCTTCCTTTTGCATACGTAAAGCTTCCGCCCGCTGTCGGCTGCAGGATAAAGTGCTGATACCCGGGCTGTTCGGGGTCGGAGGCGATTCCCAGCTGATAAGCCATCATCCATTCGCAGACCGCTCCGAAGGAGTAGTGGTTGAAGGAATTCATGCTGTTGTTTCCGTTGAATCCAAGCTCGGTGGTATAACCGTTCCAGCGCTCCCAGATGCTGGTCGCCCCCTGCGTTACAGGGTACAGCCACGAAGCGTATTCCGTGGATTCGAACATCTTGTACGCGATATCGTTCATGCCATGATCGGACAGGGAATTCAGCACGTTTCCGGTTGCGTTGAAGCCGGTTGTGATCGTGTAGGCCGGCACATCCAGACCGTCGCTGTCGGTCACGTCCGGATTTTCGATCGTGCGCGCATAATGCTCCAGGGCTTTTTCCATGTTCTCCTCGCTGATCACATGGAAGCGGAGCGGGGTCGCATAGGATGCCTGGGTATCTACGATCTCGTTCTTCGCATTCCTGGTCTTTCCGGTCTCCGGATCGATAAAGAATTCGTTCCAGGCTTCTCTCGCGGTTTCCGCGATTGCCCGGTATTCTTCTGCCTTGCCGCTGTCGCCGACCGCATCTGCCATCAGGGCCGCCTCATCAAGGCAGGCAATGTACACCGCATTGCCGAGCATCACGCCGTCGGTCGGAATCCGGGACAGGTGGTCGCAGAGTGTTCCCGTCTCGCCGGTCAGCCGCGGTTCCTCCTGCTTGTCGCCGTTTTCATCCTTGTAGGTCATCGGGGTTGCAGCAAGATGGTCCACATAGGTGTAAATATTCTCAATATTATCCTTCACCATTCCGAGATTGCCCGTCTGCATATAAACATTGTACGGGATTGTCACCACCAGGCAGTTCCAGGTAATGCCGAAGCTCTGGCCGTTGTGCGGAATGACGTCGTCATTCTCCGGGTCGTAGTTTACGAAAGCCGGGCAGTACTGGGAGGAAAGTCCTGTCTCCTCTCCGCAGTCCGCGCGCACTGTATCCATCCACTGGCGCATAAAGTTGGCAGTGTCCGCAATATAGGATGCGGAAAGGGCGTAAACCTGCGCGTCTCCGGTCCATCCCAT
>CAMOXX010000031.1 GCA_946629475.1 uncultured Blautia sp.
CGTATACTGTTAAACAGAGATGTATGGTTTGTGATAAAAACAATGAAACATAAGGGGGACTAATTTCATGGCAAAGGAAAGCAACATCAGAGAAACCGTAAGTTCACTGTTCCAGGGAATGGATTCCTTAGTTTCAGCAAAGACGGTTGTCGGCGATGCGATCCATATCGGCGATACGACCATCATACCTCTCATGGATGTTTCGTTCGGAATTGGAGCCGGCGCCTTCGGCGGAGAGCGGAAGAGCAATGACGGAGGCGGAATCGGCGGAAAGATGACTCCATGCGCGCTCCTTGTGATGTCCGGAGGCTCGACCAAGCTTGTCAATGTAAAGAATCAGGGCAGCCTGAACAAGATTCTCGACATGGTGCCCGACCTGATGAACAAGTTCGGAAAAGGCAAGGATGAGGACAAGGATGTAGATACCGTCACGATAGAAGAGTGAAAAAACGCGCGGCCGTCAGGCCGCGCGTTTCAGTTCAGCTTTTTATGCTCTTTCAACTCTTCCGGATTTTAAGCAGGAAGTACAAACGTAAATTCTTTTATTATTGCCGCCCGTTGTTTTTACGCGGACTGACTTGACATTGGACTTCCACATTTTGTTGGATCTTCTATGGGAATGACTCACGTTGTTTCCGAAATGAGCTCCTCTATCGCAAATTGCACATCTAGCCATGACTGCACCTCCTTGCTTCTTATTTTTAACTGCCTGATCCTGTAACATAATATATGATACGGACAGTTATCGTTTTTTCAACTCCCTTATTCTAACAGATGAAATATCCTTTTGCAAGCAAAAAAATAAAAAATAAGAAAATATATATGTTCCCTTTTTGCAAAAAAGAGGTTATAATAAATCATGTATGCGCTCTTAATAAAAGGAGGTCAACCTATGAACGGATGTATAGATACCGGTCTTGGCCGGATCGTTATAGATACCGACGTCATTGCAACCTACGCGGGATCCGTGGCAGTTGAATGCTTCGGGATCGTAGGAATGGCTGCTGTCAGTATGAAGGACGGGCTGGTCAAGCTTCTCCGCAGGGACAGCATAAAGCACGGAATCGCGGTCAGGATTGACAGCGACAACCGGATCCGTCTGGATTTTCACGTGATTGTGGCCTACGGAATCAGCATCAGCACGATTGCGGATAATCTGATCGGGAATGTGAAATACAAGGTGGAAGAGTTTACCGGGCTTCCGATTGATAAAATCAATATTTATGTAGAAGGCGTAAGGCCAATCGACTAAAGGAGGGAAACGCTGGTGAGCGAAAAAAACATAGATGCCGCTATGCTGGCCAGGATGTTCCTGGCAGGTGCCAGAAATCTGGACGCAAAAAAGGAGTGGATCAATGAACTGAACGTATTTCCGGTTCCTGACGGGGACACGGGTACCAATATGACACTCACGATCATGTCTGCCGCATCGGAGGTCAGCGCGATTGCCGATCTGGATATGGAAGCGGTCTGCAAGGCGATTTCGTCAGGGAGTCTCCGCGGGGCGCGGGGCAATTCCGGCGTAATTCTTTCGCAGCTGTTCCGGGGCTTTACGAGAAACATCAAGGGCAAAAAGGAGCTTGATGCTGTCATTCTGGCGGAAGCCTTTGGAAAAGCAGTGGAAACTGCCTATAAGGCTGTTATGAAGCCGAAGGAGGGGACTATCCTCACCGTTGCGCGGGAAACGGCGGAAAGAGCTGCCGGGATCTGCGAGAGCGTGACGGATCTGGATGATTTCTTCACACAGGTCTTTGCGTACGCTGAGGAGACACTTGCCAAAACCCCCGACCTGCTGCCGGTCCTGAAGGAAGCGGGCGTGGTGGACTCCGGCGGCCAGGGACTGGTCGAAGTGATGCGCGGCGCGATCGACGGCTACCGTGGCGTCGAGGTGGATTACAGCGCGTTTGTCCCGGCGTCCATATCGCATACCGTGACAAAAATATCCAGTGAAACCGAGAAGGAGATCAAGTTCGGATACTGCACCGAGTTCATCATTCTTCTGAACAAGCCGATGTCCGATGAGGAGGAGCATTCCTTCAAAAAATACCTGATGTCCATCGGGGATTCCGTTGTGATCGTCGCCGACGATGAGATCGTGAAGGTCCATGTGCATACCAACCATCCCGGCGAAGTGTTCGAAAAAGGTCTGACATATGGGGCGCTCTCCCGCATGAAGGTTGACAACATGCGCGAGGAGCATCAGGAAAAACTGATCAAGGATGCCGAAAAGCTGGCTGCCCAGCAGCTTGCGGAGGAGGAAGCTTCTGCGCCTGAAAAGGAATACGGTTTTATCGCGGTATCGGCAGGCGAAGGCCTGTCCGGCGTTTTCCGGGATCTTGGCGTTGATTACCTGATCGAAGGCGGGCAGACCATGAACCCGAGCACGAACGATATGCTTACGGCAATCAAAAAAGTGCGCGCGAAGACGATCTATATCTTCCCCAACAATAAAAATATCATCCTGGCGGCAAACCAGGCGCGTGATTTAACGACCGACCGCGAGGTCATCGTGGTTCCGACCAAGACGATCCCGCAGGGAATCTCTGCCCTGATCAGCTTTGTTCCGGAGCTTTCTGGAGAAGAAAACCTTGCAGCTATGGAGGAGGCCGCCGGCTTTGTCAGGACAGGCCAGATTACCTATGCAGTCCGCGATACACGCCTGGATGAAAAGGAAATCCACGAGGGCGACGCGATGGGCGTCGGGGACAACGGTATCCTTGCTGTCGGAAATGACCGCACCGAGGTAGCGCTTGCGACTGTGCGGGAGATGGCGGATGAGGACACCGAAGTGATCAGTGTTTACTATGGAGGCGGAATTCAGGCCGACGAGGCGGAAACCCTTCTGAAAAAGCTCGAAGAAGAGTATCCCGACCAGGAAGTGGAGCTGATCGACGGCGGACAGCCGGTCTATTACTATATTATCTCGGCAGAATAAAACCGAACCTGAGGATTGACTATGAGTATTCCTGTGAGAGACCTCAAAGGGGTAGGCGAAAAAACCGAAAAGCTTTTAGTGAAAGCAGGCATCGTTACAACCGATGACCTGCTTCGCTATTATCCGAGGGCATACCGCGAGTATGGGCCTCCGGTCCGGGCGGAGAGCATCCGTGAGGGGGAAAGCTGTACCCTGCGGCTCCGGCTTATCACAAACATCAATATATCGCGAAACAGCCGCTTTCCGGTCGTTACGGCAGGCGGCGCGGATGAGACGGGCAGGGTCTCCCTCATCTGGTACAGGGCTGCCTACCTGCGGAGTGTTCTGAGAAAAGGCGGCACCTATGTGTTCAGCGGCAAGATTGTCCGCAGGAGGGGGCAGCTGATTCTGGAGCATCCCGAAGTGTTCTCGACAGAAGAGTACAGTCTGCTTGAGAACACACTGCAGCCGGTATATCCTCTGACCGGCGGCCTGACCCAGAAGCAGATGATCCGCTTTGTGAAGGCGGCCATCGACCAGCAGGCGCTTCTTCCGGAGTATCTGACGGAGGAAATCCGTACGTCCTATAAGCTGGCGGAAAGGAATTTCGCGGCCGTCAATATTCATTTTCCGAAGGACAGGGAGAGCCTGGTCAGCGCCAGGAACCGCCTTGCCTTCGACGAATTCCTGCTGTTTATTCTCAGCATCCGCCTGTTAAAAGAAAAAACGGACACCATCCAGAACTCGTGGAAAATCAAGCCGGTCTGGAAGACCGAGGAGATCATTGAAGGACTGCCTTACACCCTGACGAATGCCCAGATGAACGTGTGGCGGCAGATTGAAAAAGACCTGTCGGGCCACGCGCTGATGTCCCGGCTGATTCAGGGGGATGTAGGGTCGGGAAAAACGATCGTCGCGTTCCTCGCGGCTGTCCTGACCGCCCTGAACGGGTACCAGGCGGCGATTCTTGCGCCGACGGAAGTGCTGGCAAGGCAGCACTTTGAGTCCATGAAGAAGCTGCTGGAGGAAAACGGCCTTTCAGAACTCTGCCCGGTGCTTCTTACAGGGGCTGTGACGGCCTCGGAAAAGAGAAAAATATACGAAAAGATGCGGTCGGATGAGGCAAAGCTGATCATCGGAACCCATGCCCTGCTCCAGGAAAAGGCGGAGTACGCTTCCCTTGCACTGGTGGTTACGGATGAGCAGCACAGATTCGGCGTTAAACAGAGGGCAGCCCTCCTTGAGCGGGGAAATCCGCCGCATGTCCTGGTCATGAGCGCAACACCGATCCCGCGGACCCTTGCGATGATTCTATACGGGGACCTGGACGTTTCGATTCTCGATGAGATGCCCAAAAACCGCCTGCCGATCAAAAACTGCGTGATCAATACCGGCCAGCGGATGCGGGCCTGCGCATTTATCGTAAAGCAGGTAAGGGAGGGCAGGCAGGCCTACGTGATCTGCCCGATGGTAGAAGAAAGCGCCGAGATGGAGGCCGAAAACGTCACGGATTATGCCGATGAACTGCGTGGAATCCTTCCGGACGACATCTCGGTCGGGGTGCTTCACGGCAGGATGAAAGCGAAAGAAAAGAATGCGGTGATGGATGATTTTGCCGCAGGAAGGCTCCATGTCCTTGTCTCCACCACGGTAGTCGAGGTCGGTGTGAATGTCCCGAACGCGACAGTGATGGTGATCGAAAACGCCGAACGGTTCGGGCTTGCCCAGCTCCATCAGCTGAGGGGGCGGGTCGGCCGGGGGGATGCGCAGTCCTACTGCATCTTCGTTCAGGGGAACCAGGACAGCGGTACTGCAAAGCGTCTGGACGTTATCGCGCGTTCCAACGACGGCTTTTTTATCGCATCCGAGGACCTGAAAATGCGCGGCCCGGGAGACCTGTTCGGGATCCGCCAGAGCGGCGAACTGGACTTTCATGTAGCCGACATTTTTCAGGATTCCGATGTACTGCAGGAGGCCTCCCAGGCGGCGGGAGATATCCTCTCCATGGACCCTCAGCTGACGCTCCCGCAGAACAGAATGCTGCGCTCAGAGCTTGAAAAATATGGTGCCTGGAGCGAAGAAAGCGCGGTTTTATAGGCTTTTTTCACAATTTTTCAATTCTGATGTTGCATTTCCAATGCTTTCGTAGTATTCTATCTGCGTAATTGAACAATTATTTTAATTCTGCAATTGTTCAGCACACAATAAACATGAATGATATTTTGAATGAAATGCCTGTATTTCAGGCAAATACCGTTCATGTTCATGGGGCGGGCAGGACGCAAAGCGTCACTGACTGTCTGAATGAGGAATGCGGAGCATTCCGAATGTCAGTGCAGAACAGTTGCCAATGTTTTATTAGAACAAAGGAGGCTACAAACATGCCCAGAAAAGCAACCACAAAAAAAGAGGAAACTGCAGCAGTCGTTGAGACGAAAGCAGAAGCAGCTGCCGAAGCAGAAATAAAAGAAGAAGCAAAGGCTGAGAAAAAGATCGAAGCCGCAGCACCCGTAAATGAAGAAAAGGCCGAAGAAAAAGCCGCTCCGGAACCGAAAAAACCGGCAAAAAAAGCAGGCTCCAAGACAGCGAAAACCGCAAAGGAAGTTGTTGAAAAAGCTGAAAAGGCTGTAAAAAATGCCGCTGCTAAAGCTGTGAAGAAAACTGTCGAACCGACTACTTCTGTCTATGTCCAGTTCCTTGGAAAAGAGATCGTCTGCAAGGACGTTGTTTCAACGATCAAGCAGCTTTGGGTAAGCGATATGGGCAAAAAAGAAGCGGACCTCAAGGATGTAAAGGTTTATATCAAACCGGAGGACAACGGCGCTTACTATGTACTGAACGGTGATATCACAGGATTTCTGAGCTTCTGACACAGATTATGCAGAAACAGCGTGAAAATCGCTCACTGTTATCGGAGGGGCATCTGCGGAAGCAGATGCCTTTTTCTTATCATACATCGCTATCCGCAAAAAATCTGCATTCCTTATGAAAGATGCATATTTTTTGTATTTATTATTGAACTTTATTCAGCACTTTGCTATAATACCAGACAAAGGGTACGGACTAGAAAGACATATGGAGACGGGAAAGATGAATGTAGGTATTATTGCTCACAACAGTAAAAAAGTTTTGATCGAAGATTTCTGTATCGCGTACAAAAACATTTTATCAAAGCATGAGGTTTATGCTACCGGCACAACCGGACGCAGGATCGAAGAAGCTACTGGCCTGCATGTCCACAAGTTCCTTGCCGGGAGCATCGGCGGCGACAAACAGTTCATGGAGATGGTTGAGCGCCAGGATCTCGATATGGTAATTCTGTTTTACAATCCTGTGATGGTTGACCCTAAGGAACCCGATATCCGAACGATCGTCAAATGCTGCGACCAGTATACAATTCCATGCGCGACCAACATCGCGACGGCGGAGCTCCTGATTCTCGGACTGGCCCGCGGCGACCTTGACTGGAGGCTGAATTTAAGATGAGAGTGATTGCGGGAAAAGCGCGCAGCCTGCCCCTGACGACGGTTCCGGGCGAGGCCACGCGGCCGACTACCGACAGAATCAAGGAAACCCTGTTCAACATGCTTCAGCCCCGGATCGGCGGCTGCCGTTTCCTCGATATCTTTGCCGGGAGCGGCGCGATCGGGATCGAAGCGCTGAGCCGCGGGGCGGAGTCCGCGGTTTTTGTGGAAAAAAATAAAAAAGCCTGCGCCTGCATCCGCAGGAATCTGGCGTTTACAAAACTTGAAGAAAGTGGTAAACTGCTTGAGATGGATGCGGTGCAGGCTCTTCGCGTTATGGAAGGGGACGCCCCCTTCGATATCATCTTCATGGATCCGCCCTACGCGTCGGGGGCCGAGTTCGCCGTGTTTGAGTATCTGAAGGACAGTTCCCTCTGCAGTATTGATACGCTGATCCTCTGTGAGGCATCCCTGCAGACGGATTATACCGTCTCGGGGCTGACGGGCTTCGAAGTGCTCCGCGAAAAAAAATACAAAACGAACAAGCATGTGTTTTTCAGAAAGGTCAGTTAATACTTATGGTAATTGCAGTTTATCCCGGCAGCTTTGACCCCGCAACATACGGACACCTGGATGTGATCCGCCGCGCGAGCGCATCCTTCGACAAGGTGATCGTCGGCGTTTTGAATAATTCTGCAAAATCTCCGTTGTTTTCTGCAGAAGAACGTGTTAATATACTTAAGAAGGAGACGGCTGATATTCCGAATGTTTTTATTAAATCCTTCTGCGGAATGACCGTCAATTTTGCGCGGGATAATCACGCGAAAGTGATTGTAAGAGGGCTCCGGGCAGTGACTGACTTTGAGTATGAGCTGCAGATGGCGCAGACGAACCGTGTTCTGGCGCCTGATATCGACACAGTGTTTATGACTACCAGCCTCGAGTACGCATACCTCAGTTCAACAATCATGAAGGAAGTAGCGCTTTTCGGCGGTGACCTGACCAACTTCGCGCCGCCTGCAACGATTGCGGCAGTCAGGAAAAAACTGAACCAATAAATGAGTTAAGATAGTAAGGAGAGTTTGTTATGGCCAGCAGGATCGAACAGATTATTGAGGAAATCGAAGAATATATTGAAAGCTGTAAATTCCAGCCTCTGTCCACGCGCAAGATCGTGGTCGATAAGGAAGAGATTTCGGAGTATCTGCGTGAGCTGCGCCTGAAGACCCCGGATGAAATCAAGCGTTACCAGAAGATCATCAACAACAAGGATGCTATTCTTGATGACGCGCAGAATAAGGCCGACCGCATTATCGCTGACGCGCAGGCGCGGGCTCAGGAGCTTGTGACGCAGCATGAGATCATGCAGCGCGCGTATGCCCAGGCGAACGAGACGGTCAACGATGCAAACCGCCAGGCACAGGAAATCCTGGATTCCGCGACGGAGGACGCGAACAGCATCCGCCTCAGCGCGATCACCTATACCGATGATATGATGGCAAACATCGAGACAGTGCTTACGGATACACTGGATGATGCCGGCGGCAAATACAGAGGCTTTATTGAAGCTCTGAGGAGCTGCCTGGATGTTGTGAACCAGAACCGCCGTGAGCTTGCGCCTCAGACGGCACAGGCAGCCGCCATGTCAAATTCGCATCAGGCGGAGGATGAGGAAGAGCCGGAGGATGAAGAGGAATACCTGGAAGACTATGAGGATGATTACGAGGACGATTACGAGGATGAAGATTACGATGAAGAATAAGGAACTGTCAAACAGTTTCTAACCGGTAACCGATCCTGAAATCAGACAGAGACATCTTTGAATTATCAGGGATGTCTCTATTCATGTAAACAGAAAAAAACGGGAAGGATGAACAATATGAGAAAACTGGAAAACCTGAAGCCGGAACGCGTATTTTACTGGTTCGAGGAGATCTGCGGAATACCCCATGGTTCCGGGAACACCCGGGCCATCAGCGATTTTCTCGTGAATTTCGCAGTAAATAAGGGCCTCCGTTACGTGCAGGATGAGATGAACAACGTTGTGATTTTCAAGGATGCCTCTGCAGGCTATGAGGGCGCAGCGCCTGTCATTCTGCAGGGACACATGGACATGGTGTGCGAAAAAACACCGGACTCTTCCCACGATTTTGAAAAGGACGGCCTGGATCTCTATATCGAGGACGGCTATGTCCGGGCAAGGAACACCACCCTGGGCGGAGACGACGGGATTTTTGTCGCGATGGCCCTTGCTGTTTTGGAGGACGACGGGCTCTGCCATCCTCCGATCGAAGCGGTATTCACGGTGGACGAGGAGATCGGGCTTCTCGGAGCTGAAGGGCTCGACACGGGAATCCTTTCCGGAAACAGGATGATCAACCTGGATTCCGAGGAGGACGGTGTGATCTGGGTAGCCAGCGCGGGCGGCGTTTCGTCCCGAAGCGAAATACCGGTCAAATGGGCAGAGGGCGAGGGCCTGTCTGCTGAGATCGTGATCGACGGCCTCATGGGCGGCCACTCCGGCGCTGAGATCGATAAAAACCGTGCCAGCGCTGTCATGCTGATGGGAAGGCTCCTCTACGGGCTCGGAGACGTATGCGAATACGGCCTTGTCAGCCTGTACGGAGGGGAAAAGGAAAACGCGATCCCCAAGAGCTGTACCGTATCTGTTCTGATCCCGGACGATTCCGCCGAAGAGGTCAGAACATATCTTTCCGGCCTGAATGACAGCCTGAGGCAGGAGTATGCCGGAACGGATGAGGGTATCTGTGTCCGCGCCGATTTCCGGGGGCATCAGACGGCAAAAGTGCTCCATCCGACCAGCCTTTCCAAGATTGTTTTCTTCCTGCGGAACATTCCGTGGGGAATCCAGAAGATGAGCGGAACAGTGGAGAACCTGGTAGAAACATCCAACAATGCGGGCATCGTCCGCCTCGATGAGGAATGCTTTAGTGTGGATTGCGGCGTCCGGAGCTCCGTGGGTTCCGCGAAAAATGACCTGGCTGCCAGAATCCGTCATCTGACTGAGTTCCTCGGCGGCGAATGCACCTTCTCGGGGGACTATCCCGCGTGGGAATATCGCGAGGAGTCGCCTCTGCGCGACCTGACCGTATCGGTTTACAAGAAGCTTTTCGGCGCCGATCCGGTGGTCGGAGCGGTGCATGCAGGGCTTGAGTGCGGGCTCTTTTACGGAAAAATCCCGAATCTGGACTGCATTTCCCTGGGTCCTGACATCAAGGATATCCACACGGTGGATGAACACCTCCATATTGCTTCTACCGAAAGGTACTACAGGCTGCTGACCGCGGTTCTGGAGGCAATGAAGCGTTAAGTGTTAAAAGGAAATATATAATGGAAATACAGCTTTGGCGGACAGTTCTGCTGCCTTATGAACAGGCAGTCGACGAACTGATCATCAAATTCCGGCATATCGTAAAGGATTACCGAAGCCGGAATATGCATTCTCCGATCGAGCAGGTAAGCGGGCGGGTCAAGAGCATATCCAGTATTCTTGAAAAAATGCACCGCAAAGGAATCTCCATGGAAAAAATGGAAGAGGAAGTGGAGGACATTGCCGGCATCCGTGTGATCTGCCAGTTCGAGGAGGATATTGATATCGTGGTAGGCCTTGTCAAAAACCGCTCTGACATGCAGATCAAGAGCGAAAAGGACTACCTGAGCCACATGAAAGAGAGCGGTTACCGAAGCTATCATGTGATCATTTACTACACTGTTGAGACGACATACGGCCCCAAAAAGCTGCAGGCCGAGCTGCAGATCCGCACGATGGCGATGGATTTCTGGGCCACCATCGAGCATTCGCTCCAGTACAAGTACAAAGGCGACATGCCTCCCCATGTGGCGGAACGGCTGATCCGCGCTGCGGACGCGATCAACGCCCTCGACCAGGAGATGTCCTCTGTGCGCGGCGAGATCATCAACGCCCAGAACTCTTCGCAGCTGCAGTCCAACATCGTCCGTGAGATCCTGCTGTGCATTGAAAACCTGTACAAGGTTACCAGCGAGCGTGAGGTACGGAAGATTCAGGATGAATTCCTGCGGGTATTTGCCACTAACGACATGGCCCATCTGGAGCGGTTCCACCGTGAGCTGGATATTATCGCCGAGGGCTATCGCATACAGTCACTGAAATGACGATTACAGCGCAAAAAGTGCGGAACAATCCGCAGCCTGCTTTTTGCGGGTGAACCAGATGATGAAAGCAGAAAAAAGAATTCATCAGCAGCCAATGAAAAGGGAAGGAAGTTCGTCTGAAATGCCTGCTGCGCTGCAGGAGGGCAGCCTGCTTCCGGCGTCTCCGGATGAGATGCGCATGCGCGGCTGGGAAAAGCCCGACTTTGTGTATGTCATCGGGGATGCGTATGTCGATCATTCTTCCTTTGGGCCGGCTGTGATCAGCCGTGTTCTCGAACGGTACGGATATCGGGTGTGCATCCTCTCCCAGCCGGACTGGAAGGACGAAAACAGCATAGCTGTGTTCGGGGAGCCTGCCCTGGGATTCCTCGTTTCCTCCGGAAACATGGATTCGATGGTGAACCACTACACGGTGGCAAAAAAACGGCGGCACGAGGATGCGTATTCCCCGGGAGGAAAAGCCGGGCTTCGGCCCGACCGCGCCGTGATCGTCTACTGCAACCTGATCCGGAAGAGGTTCAAAAATACTCCGATCATCATCGGGGGTATCGAAGCCAGCCTGCGAAGGCTTTGCCACTATGATTACTGGGATGACAAAGTCAGACACAGCATTCTGGTCGACAGCGGGGCCGATCTCATTTCCTACGGGATGGGAGAAAAATCGATCGTGGAGATCGCGGACGCCTTAAAGAGCGGCCTTCCCGCTGACAGCCTGACATTTATCCGCGGGACGGTCTACCGGAGCAAAAATCTTCCGGACACGGAAAAACTGACAATGCTCCCCTCGTTCGAGGAGAGCAGCACTTCAAAAGAAAAATACGCGGAGAGCTTCCGGGAGCAGTACCGGAACACGGATCCTTTTACTGCTTCCGTGCTTGCCGAGGATTACGGCTCCCGCGGTTTTGTGATTCAGAATCCGCCCGCCCTGCCGCTTTCCATGCAGGAGATGGATGATATTTACGACCTTCCGTTTACGGGAAGATGGCATCCCATGTACGATAAGGACGGCGGGATCCCCGCGCTTCAGGAGATAAAGTTCAGTATTACCAGCACCCGTGGGTGCTTCGGCGGCTGCAGCTTCTGTGCGCTGACCTTTCACCAGGGGCGGATCGTGCAGGCCAGGAGCCACGAGTCCATTCTGGCTGAGGCGGAAAGAATGACAAAGGATCCCCTGTTTAAGGGGTATATTCATGATATCGGGGGCCCCACGGCGGACTTTCGGCATCCATCCTGCGAAAAGCAGCTGACAAAGGGAGTGTGCAGGGACAGGCAGTGTCTTTTTCCGAAGCCCTGCCCGAACCTGCGGGCGGACCACAGGGACTATGTGAAGCTTCTGCGGAAGGTGCGCAGCCTTCCGGGCGTCAAAAAAGTGTTCATCCGCTCCGGCGTGCGCTTTGACTATGTGCTCGCCGACAGGGATGACACCTTCCTGCGCGAACTGGCAGAACACCACGTGAGCGGGCAGCTCCGGGTGGCTCCGGAGCATGTGTCGGACGATGTGCTGCGTCTGATGGGAAAGCCGGAGCACAGCGTATATCTGGAATTCGTGCGGAGATTCGACGGAATCTGCAAAAAGCTTGGCAAAAACCAGTATGCGGTCCCGTATTTCATATCCTCCCACCCGGGCAGCACCATTTCCGATGCCGTTGCCCTTGCGGAGTACATCCGCGACCTGAACTACACGCCGGAGCAGGTGCAGGATTTTTATCCGACCCCGGCAACACTCTCAACGTGCATGTATTACACGGGAATCCATCCGCTGACCGGGAAAAAGGTGTATGTTCCCCGATCCCCGCATGAAAAGGCAATCCAGAGAGCGCTGATGCAGTACAGGCGTCCCGAAAACAGGGAGCTTGTCCTGGAGGGCCTCAAAAAAGCGGGCAGGATGGATCTTTACGGATACGGTCCGAAATGCCTGATCCGGCCGATTCGGGGAGAGGGACATGACAAAATAGGAGCGGGCCGTAAGAAGCAGGACCGCAAGACGTCAGATTATAAGAGCCAGGATCGGAACAAGCAGAAACATAAGAACCCTGACCGGGAAAGACAGGATAAAAAATACCCGGGAAAGAATCGAAACACAGGAAACCGAAGCCGGAGGAGGCCTTCATGAGAGAAAAAAAACGGGGCAGATTCAAGCAAAAAGGAGAGTTCGGCTATTTTTCCAGTGAAAAAAAGCGCAGAGCGCTTGTCACGGCGGCACTTTTTGTGCTTCCCCTGCTTGTGCTGGCCATCGGCTGGGTATATTATAAGACCCGGAACAACATATTTACGGTACTCTGCATTGTAGGCTGCCTTCCCGGCTGCCGCTCCATCGTGAACCTGATCATGATCCTTAAGTGCCGCCCGATGGACAGGGCCCTGTATGAAGAGATTAAGTCCCACCAGGGCGGGCTTGAGATGGCATATGAAATGTACATGACCTTCTACGAGAAAAACGCGTACATCGATGCGGTTGCCGTGTGCGGCAACGCGGTCGTCGCCTTCTCCTCGGACCCGGCGACGGATGATAAGTTTATCGCGGAAAATGCGCAGAAGGTGATCCGGAAAAACGGATACAAAGTCGATGTCCATGTGATGAAGGACCTGCGGCATTTTCTGGAGAGGCTCGACTCGATGAACGCTCACATGGATTCGCTGCGTGAGGGCATCCGCTTTACACCGGACGAGAAGTATCCGGAGCTTACCAGAGAGCAGCTGATCAGGCATACATTTCTGGCCCTGTGCCTGTAAAGATCGGACGGCGATGGCATGAAGGTACAGATTATTGGAGAGAACGAGGCGGGGCAGAGGCTGGATAAATACCTGAAAAAGCTGCTGCCGGAGGCGCCCTCGGGATTTCTTTACAAAATGCTCCGGAAAAAGAACATCACTCTCAACGGAAAAAAGGCATCGGGAAGCGAGATGACAAATCGCGGCGATGAGGTCAAGCTCTTTTTATCCGATGAGACATTTGGGAAGTTTTCCGGAGGAAAAAAGGAACGCGGACAATCGCGATGGACAGGCGCGGCACCGCGGATCGTCTATGAGGACAGGCATGTTCTGATCCTCGACAAGCCGGCCGGCGTGAGGAGCCAGCCCGATTCGAGCGGAGCTCCTTCCATGGTGGAATTTGTGACGGATTACCTGCTGAAAAGCGGAGCCCTCACAGAGGAACAGCTGAGGACATTCCATCCTTCCGTAGTAAACCGGCTCGACCGGAACACCAGCGGGCTGATTGCTGCAGGCAAAACCCTGGCTGGGCTCCAGGAGCTTTCGGAGGCGATCCGGGAACGCAGGGTCAAAAAGTATTATCTCTGCGTCGCTGCCGGAATAATCACGGAAGGCGCGGATATCAAAGGATACCTGCACAAGGACAGCCGGACCAACACTGTGTCGGTGACGGATGTCCCGCAGGAGGGGAGTTCCTTTATCGAAACGAGATATGAGCCGGTTTCTGACAACGGATTGTGTACCCTGCTCCGGGTAGAGCTTATTACGGGCAGAACGCACCAGATCCGGGCGCATCTCGCATCAATCGGGCACCCGCTTCTGGGTGATGCAAAATACGGAACAGATGGAAACAGCAGAAAACTGGCAGGAGAATTCGGTCTGAAGCACCAGCTTCTCCATTCCTGCGAAATGAAATTCGGGGAAGAAAAGGGAGCACTTTCGGGCCTTTCCGGAAAGCGGATCCTTTCGGAGGCGCCGGAAATATTCCGGACAGTAATGAAAACAGACAGGAGAAACATATGAATCAGAAAGAAACCGAAACAGTACAGAAAAACGGGGCGTCGCCCTCCGGTGAGCCGGAGAAGAAAAGCATGATGAGCGAAGTTTTGGAATGGGTGAAGATGATCGTCATCGTTCTGGTGGTGGTATTTGTGATTGACGGCGTCGTACTTATCAACGCGAAAATACCGTCGGCCTCGATGGAAAACACGATCATGACCGGGGACCGGATCTTCGGCTTCCGCATGGCGTACGGGATCAACATCGATCTTCCCTTCTTACAGTACCACAAAAAGATGAAAGAGCCGGAGCGCTTTGACATTGTGATTTTCCATTATCCGGACGACGAAAAGCAGAGATTCATCAAGCGCATCATCGGCCTCCCCGGCGAGAAGGTCGAGATTAAAGCCGGAAAGGTATATATCGACGACGCGGAGGAACCGCTCGACGATTCCTTCGTAAAAGATACACCGCTTGGCGACTTCGGCCCGTACTATGTGCCGGAAAACTCCTATTTCATGCTCGGAGATAACCGGAACAACTCCAAGGATTCCCGGTTCTGGAATAACACCTTTGTGGAATTTGACAAAATTATCGGAAAAGCACTGTTCCGTTACTGGCCGCTGAACGCAATCAAGCCGCTCAATAACGCGTGACAGGGAGATTAATCATACATGGGAACCTGGAAAAGCAGAGGATTAAGAGGCTCTACTCTCGAGGAGCTCGTTAACCGAACAAACGAGCTCTACCGGGAGAAGGGCCTTGCCCTTATTCAAAAGATCCCTACCCCGATCACACCGGTGCGGATGGATAAGGAAAAACGGCACATCACACTTGCCTATTTTGAACAGCGGAGCACCGTGGACTATATCGGAGCCGTGCAGGGAATCCCTGTGTGCTTCGATGCCAAGGAATGCGCGGTCGATACGTTTCCCCTTGCAAATATCCATCCCCACCAGGTAGCCTTCATGAAGGACTTTGAGACGCAGGGAGGGGCAGCCTTTTTTCTGATCCATTTCAGCCATGTGGATCTTTTTTATTACCTGACGCTCCGGGAACTGCTCGTTTTCTGGAACAGGATGGAGGAGGGGGGCCGGAAGAGCTTCCGCAGGGAAGAGCTTTCGCCGGAATTCTATCTCTCCCACAGGAACGGCATCGTCATTCCCTATCTGGAGGGCCTGCAGAGGGATCTTGACAGCAGGGATTGACTTTTAGACCCCTTCTTATTATAATTATCTGCATTAGTGTGATAACATGGCAGCGTGATAAAGCAAACATTAGGAGAAATATGGAACGAATTTTTCACACTCCGGAAGGAGTCAGGGATATCACTGGAGAAGAATGCCAGCAGAAAAAGATTCTGCAGGGACAGATTGAGGAAGTTTTCCACCGCTATGGGTTTCAGGATATCGAAACCCCTTCCTTCGAGTATTTCGAAGTGTTCAGCCGCGAGGTAGGGACAATTCCCTCTCGGGAGCTTTACAAGTTTTTTGACCGGGAAGGCAATACCCTTGTACTGCGCCCGGACTTTACACCGTCGGTATCGAGGGCGTGCGCGACCGTCTTTTCGCCGGACAAAAAACCGGTGAGCCTTTGCTATACCGGCAATACGTTCATCAATGCCTTCGGCCTTCGCGGGCGTTTAAAAGAAACGACCCAGATGGGGGTGGAGCGAATCGGCGAGGACAGCGCCGTGGCGGATGCGGAGCTCATCGCGATGACGGTTGAATGCCTGATGGCATCCGGTCTGCAGGAGTTCCAGGTGAGCGTCGGGGAGGTCAACTATTTTAAATCGCTGATCCGGGATTCCGGCATCTCCGGCGAGACGGAGATGCGGCTGCGCGAGCTCGTCTCCCAGAAAAACGAATTCGGCGTGGAGGAGCTCGTGTGCGAGCAGATGATTCCCGCAAAAATCGGAAAGGCGTTCACAGCGCTTCCCCAGCTGTTCGGCTCTGCCGAGGTGCTGGACCGGGCTGCCGCCCTCACCGACAATGCCGAGGCCATCGCTTCGCTCGGCAGGCTGCGTGAAATCAACGAGATCCTCAAAATCTACGGCTATGAAAAATATGTCAGCTATGACCTTGCGATGCTTAGTAAATACCAGTATTATACAGGCATCATATTCCAGGCGTACACCTACGGGACCGGCGAACCGATCGTCAAGGGCGGGAGGTACAACGACCTGATGCGGCATTTTGGAAAGCCTGCTGCGTCAATCGGCTTTGCGATCGTGATCGATACCCTGATGCTTGCCCTGCAGGGGCAGAAGATCAGCATGCCGCCCATGCGCACCGTGACGGAGATCGCCTATACGGAGGAGTCCCTTGCGGAAGCGGTCCGCGAGGCCCAGAACCTCCGCAGCGAAGGCCGGGCCGTGCGCCTTGTGAGAAAGGAGGCCGGCATATGAGATATCTCACGATTGCACTGACAAAAGGAAGGCTTGCCTATCAGACGCTCGAACTGCTTGAAAAAATCGGGATCACCTGCGAGGAGATGAAGGATAAAAAGACGCGCAAGCTGATTTTTGTCAATGAGGAGAAAAAACTCAGGATCTTTCTGGCAAAAGGGCCCGATGTGCCGACCTATGTTGAGTACGGCGCGGCTGATATCGGCATCGTCGGGAAGGATACGATCCTGGAAGAAAACCGGAAGCTTTCCGAGGTGCTGGACCTCGGCTTCGGAGCCTGCAGGATGTGCATCTGCGGACCGGAAAGCGCAAGGCAGCTCCTTGAAAACCGTCAGCTGATCCGGGTGGCCACCAAATATCCGAACATTGCGAAGGACTATTTCTTTAACCGGCGGCACCAGACCGTCGAGATCATAAAACTGAACGGCTCGGTGGAACTTGCCCCGCTTGT
>CAMOXX010000032.1 GCA_946629475.1 uncultured Blautia sp.
GATCGACAGCCGTTTTACCAGCCTTCTCCTGTGGCTTGGCCAGAACCGGATTCAGGTAAAGCTCTCCGGCGTCAATCTGCCGGAAGGCTATGCAGTCTACAAAATCCGGGAGGCAGCGCTTTCGGGCAGCCACAAGCTCTCCGCAGGCGACGGCTTCCTGCAGTTTATGATCCAGCGTCTGCTCTCCAGCCATCCTGTGACCGAAGCGCCTGTCGAGGATGACGACGACCCCGAAGGCGACGACATGCGCCTCACGAGCCTGCAGAGCATCACCGACTTTATGGCCTGCGCCGGAAAAACCCTGCCCGACAACATCCGTCTGTGGGCACGGCGGAACCTGGTCGTGGCCCGCTCCGGTGAAGTCAGCCCCGATGAGAGGCGGCATGCACAGCACGCCCTGTCCATCATGATGAACGTACAGTGGAAGAGCAACTACTTTGAGTCGATCGACCCGAAGGAAGCGCGGCGGATCCTGGACGAGGAGCTCTACGGTATGGAGAAGGTCAAGCAGCGGATCATCGAGACGATCATCCAGATCAACCGCACCCACACGCTGCCCTCCTACGGGCTTCTGCTGGCAGGCCCTGCCGGAACCGGAAAATCCCAGACCGCCTATGCTGTCGCGAGGATTCTCAAAATGCCTTTCACCACGCTGGACATGAGCTCCATCAATGATCCGGAACAGCTGACCGGATCCTCACGGGTCTATTCCAACGCCAAACCCGGTATTATTATGGAAGCTTTTTCGATGGCAGGGGAGTCCAACCTGGTATTCATCATTAACGAGCTGGACAAGGCAGGTGCCGGGAACGGAAAGGGAAACCCGGCCGATGTGCTTCTGACGCTGCTTGACAACCTGGGATTCACCGACAACTATATCGAATGCACCATACCTACGGTCGGTGTTTATCCGATCGCAACAGCCAACGAGAAGAGCCGCATCAGCGCTCCTCTTCTCTCCCGGTTTGCCGTGATCGACATCCCGGATTATACGGCCGATGAGAAGGCGGAGATCTTCCGCCGCTTCTCCCTCCCGAAGGCGCTGAAGCGGATCGGCCTTGAATCCCGCGAGTGCAGCCTTACGCCGGGTGCCGTGGAGGCCGTGGTCGCCCGCTACGCAGGGACCACGGGGATCCGGGACCTGGAGCAGGCGGCAGAACATATCGCGGCGAACGCGCTCTACCAGATCGAGGTGAACGGAGTTTCCTCCGTCACATTCGACGCCGAGGCTGTGGACGTGCTGCTGGATGAGTAATTTTTTTTACAGGACAGGGGCACCCGATTTACCGGGTACCCCTGTCCTTCTGTTCTGTATCCGTTTATCCTGTGCCGCCGGGAGCCGTCGCCGTCTGCACATTCTTTTCCATCATCTTCTGCGGTGAAACACCGTATTCTTTAACAAACGCTCTGTAAAACACTGAATAGTCGGAAAAGCCGGATTCCTCGAAGATTTCGGAAGGCCTCCTCCCGTTTGACAGCGCTTCTTTGCTTACAGCCAGCCTTTTTTTGATAATGTACTGGTGCAGCGACATTCCCATCTGCTCCCTGAAAATATGAGAGATATGATATTTGCTGACATAAAACAGCCCTGAGAGCGTATCCAGGCGAAGGTCTTCGGTAATATGCTCATCAATGTAGCGGAGAAGGCTTCGGTAAAGATTGCTCCCGTCCTTTCCGTCTCTTTCCGGATGCAGGCCTTCGAAAACCATCCTGTTGATAAAAAGCAGCAGGTCATTGATTCCCAAAGCAACGGCTGTGCGCCTTCCAAAACGGTCGGAACGAATCTCTTCTATAACATGAAAAGCCTTCCGCTGCAATGTGGTAAATGCCAGTTCACCAAAATGCCAGATGAGCCCGCTGCAGCCGGCTTTCTCCGCGAGGTAAAGAAACTCGTCCGAGTGCACCTTCAGCTGCAGCAGAAAGCTTTCCGTGATCCAGAGTACGATCCTTCGGTAAGGAACATCCGGATCATGGATCCGGACGCTGTGCTCCGCTCCCGGAGGGATAACCACCATGTCTCCGTTCTGCAGCCGATGAGTGGAGCCGGCGAAGAACACAGTCGCGTCACCCTCCAGAAAAAAATAGAATTCATAGCAGCTGTGGGTGTGCTCTCCTACATTGCGAAAATTGCAGTCATTGAAATAATAGATCTCAAAATCCTTTGAAATCATATGCTGGCGATTCAAAAAAGCAGTGGAAAGATTGTCTTTCATTGGTGTTCTCCCTGACATCGGTTCTCTTGATGCTTACTAAAATATTAACACTTTCCCGCAAGATTTGCAATGTTCGGAACAAGCCTGGCAATATGATGTTTACCGGAACAATGGTAAGCTTACAGCACACAATAAAAAGAGACAGAATACCGGCCAGAACAAAGAATAGAAAGGGGGAATCATATGCTGTATCCGGTCATATCGGAATCGAGGAGCGTGATTGATCTTTCCGGTATATGGGATTTCCGGCTGGACGATGGAAATGGCTTTTCGGAGAGATGGTACGAAAAGCAGCTTCCGGACGCTGAAAAAATGCCGGTTCCGGCTTCCTACAATGATCTTAGGGAAGATGTGAATTTCCGGGATCACTGCGGCTACGCTTTTTATCAAAAAAGATTTTCTTTCCCGAAGCGTCTGTTTGAACACCAGCGCATTGTGCTGCGCTGCGAGGCGGTCACCCACTTTGCAAGGGTTTATCTGAACGGAAAGGAAATCGGGAGTCATCTGGGAGGCTTCCTCCCCTTTGAGTTTGAGATCGGAAACGATCTGCAGGACGAAAACCTGCTCACCATCGCAGTGGACAACCGGATCGATTACCACACCCTTCCCGTAGGAAACCTCGAGGATGTCTGGGGCTCCAGAGGCGCGAATAAGGTTCAGAAGAAAGCGAATTATCCGAATTTTGATTTCTTCAATTACTGCGGGATTACGAGACCGGTCAGGCTGCTCGTCATGCCGCAGAGCTTTATCAGTGATATCACCCTGATCCCGGAGGTGGAGCTTACAGGCGGGGGAAAAGGCAATGCTGTCCTTCGATACTCCATCGACACCTGCTGCGCGGACGATTCCGCGGAACCAGCCTGCAGGGTGGAGATTCTCGATAAGGAAGGGAACCATGCCGGCGCTTCGGATGGGAAAACCGGAGAAATCCACCTTGAGAATGCTGTTTTGTGGCAGCCGCTGAAGCCTTATCTGTACCGTGTAAAAGTATGGTTCGGAAGCGACGTGTATGAACTGCCATACGGGATCCGCACCATAGAAGTCAGGGGTACAGAGTTCCTGATCAACGGAAAAGCCTTCTATTTTAAGGGCTATGGGAAGCATGAGGACACTTTCCCCCACGGACGCGGTGAAAACATCCCCATGTATGTGAAGGATTTCTCCCTGATGAAATGGCAGGGAGCCAACAGCTTCCGCTGCAGCCATTACCCCTACAGTGAGGAAGTGATGCGGCTCGCAGATGAGGAAGGAATGGTTGTCATCGATGAAACGCCGGCCGTAGGGCTGAATCTGGCGTTCGGTGGCGGAGCGAATTTTGAGGGCAAAAAGAAGGGAACCTTTGACCCGGAGTCGGGGCTTCAGACCGGCCCGCATCACCGGGAGGTGATCCGTGACCTGATCGAGCGAGATAAAAACTACGCCTGCGTGGTGATGTGGAACATCGCCAACGAGCCGGATGGCTGCGGTGAAGGCGCTTTCGAGTATTTTGCTCCTCTTTTTGAGCTGGCTCACGATAAAGATCCCCAGAAGCGGCCGGTATGTATGGCCAGCGCGCAGATGGCCGGAGGTCCGGACACGGATGTCTCTGCCAGATTGTCCGATGTGATCTGTCTGAACCGGTACTATGGATGGTACGAGGGCGGACCGAACCTTGAGGAGCCTGCCGGGTGGCTGAGGAGAGAGCTCAAAGAATGGGAAAAGCTCGGGAAACCGCTGATGATCACCGAGTATGGCGCGGACACTGTCGCCGGTCTGCATGACACGGCGCCGGTGATGTTCACGGAAGAGTACCAGCTGGAGTACTACCGGATGAACAACCGGGTTCTGGATGAATTTTCGTTCGTGGTCGGAGAGCACGCATGGAATTTCGCGGATTTCGCGACCGGCCAGGGCGTGAACAGGGTTCAGGGCAATAAAAAAGGTATTTTTACCCGGGACCGGAGGCCGAAGCTTTCCGCGCATTATTTTAAAGAGCGCTGGCATAAGATACCAGACTATGATTATAAAAAACAGGCAAATACGAAAGGAGACAATTAAAATGAAAAAAAGGATCTCATGTGCTTTGGCAGCAGTGCTGGCAGTATCCTCCCTTGCCCCCGCAGTGATGGTATCCGCGGAGGAGGACACCTATAAGATGGTGATGGAGGTCGTCAATTACGGGTTTGATGATCCGGATCTTCTTATGGTACAGGATGCCGTAAACGAGATCACGGTTCCGAAGATCGGCGTAGAGGTGGAATTTCTGACTGTCCCGATTATGGATCAGGCAACAAAGCAGGGCCTTCTGGTGGCCGGAGGACAGCAGATCGATCTGGTTGTAGCCGGGCTTCTGACCACTCCCTCCAATCTTGTCTCCAGCGGACTGCTTCAGCCGATCACCGAATATGTCGAGAATTCTGAAGTCCTTTCCGGACTGGCCGAAGGAATTCTGGATGCCTGCAGGGTGAAAGGAGAGATCTACGCATATCCCGGATCGATCGCCAGCGGCAACAGGGTCTCTTACTTCTATGATAAGGATCTTGCGGAGGAATACGGCCTCGAGATGCCGGAGAAGATCACCTCGGCGGAGGATTGGGAAGCTCTGTTTGAAGCGGTGCTGGCGAGCGGCATGCCTCAGTATGGAATCTCCCTCGGCGACGGCGTAGCCTGCGAATATGAGTGGGCGCCTTTCGATTCGCTTGGCGATGACGCGCTGCTGTCCTACGGTGTGGTCATGGATCCGCAGAACGGTACGACAGTTGAAAACTATTATGCCTCGGAAGAATATATGCAGAAATGCAGGATGCACAGGGACTGGTTTGAAAAGGGCTACTGTGTGCCGGATTCCATCAGCAACGGATATACTACTACAGATTCCATGAGCCAGGGCATAATGCTCGGCTTTGTCTCCAACTCCAACCCGGGGAACAGCACTGCCTATAAGTCAAAAACAACGGGCAAGAACCTCGGTGAAGTTCCGATGACCGATATCATCACCAAGACAAGCAATGTGCTGAACTTCTGCTGGGGCGTTTCCTCCTCCTGCGAAAGACCGGAGAAGGTTGTGGAATTCCTTGAGCTGATGTTCTCCGATACAGAGCTTGCAAACCTGCTCAACTACGGAATCGAAGGCGTTCATTATACCACCAGAGAAGGAAGCCGGATCATCGATTATCCGGACGGAGTGGACGGAAGCAACTGCGGATACGGCTCTTTCGTAGGAACCTACGGAAACGTCAAAGATATTTACCAGAGACCTCCGTTTACCGATGAGGATATCGAAGGCTTCGATGATTTTATCTACCCGAACGCGGAAACTTCCCGTTTCCTTGGATATTCCTTTGATCCTTCCAATGTGACGACTGCGCTGACCGCAGTGTCCGCAGTGATCGGGCAGTATGCACCTGCCCTGGAATGCGGAATCGTTGATCCTGATGAGATGGTTCCGGAATTCCTGGATGCCCTGGAGGCTGCAGGAATGAGTGAAGTGATTGCAGAAAACCAGGCACAGCTGGATGCATGGCTTGCCGCAGAATAAAACATATGAATGCCGGAAGGCAGAACAAGGGGGACCCTCTTTACCGGGTCCCCCTTTCCTGTCGTATTCTACTTTCCAAACGGACATACCGGATACCGGCAGTCTCCGCACCCGAGGCACAGCCCTCCATGCCCCATTCTTACAAAGTCCGCCCTTACGAGCTTCCTCCCTGCTGCCAGATACGGCAGCACAATATCGAATATCGAAGCTTTCGCGTACATCACACATCCGGGAAGGCCGACGACCGGCGTACCATCCTCATAATATCCCAGGCAGAACATCGCTCCGGGGAGCGTCGGGGCTCCGTATGTTACGAGCTCATCTGTGCTGTCCGTGATCGCCCCCGGTGTTTTGTCATCCGGGTCCACGCTCATGCCGCCGGTGCAGCAGATCAGGCCGGCGCCCGCACTGTGCGCCTTTTGGATCTCTCCGCAGATGACTTCTTTATCATCGGGACATTTCACATGGGAGATGGTCCGGATCCCGAAGGCCGCCAGCTTTTCCTTCACCACCGGAGTAAATTTGTCCTCGATGATTCCTTTGTACACTTCACTCCCGGTCGTGATCACAGCGGCCGTTTTTAATCTCCACGGTGTTATCCGCAAAAGGGGATCGGTTCCCACCGTCTTTTCTGCCTGAAGGAGTTTTTCCTCCCGGATCACCAGAGGAATCACACGCATCCCGGCCAGCCTGTCGCCGGGGTGGACCGCTGTCCCGGTATGCCGGGTCGCGATCATCAGTTCCTCGATGTCATTCACTGCGTAGAGTCTCTCCGTGTCCACCTCAAACAGGCCGTCCGCATCGGCGACCAGCTCTATCTTTCCCTCCTTTACGGGAGTTTCGTGCATATGGTCATTCATGCAGAGATCCCGGAGGCGCATTGCCGCTTCATTCTCATGGAGCATGCCCTCCGTCTTCTCCCACACATACAGATGTTCTTTCCCGATGGAAAGAAGAACGGGGATGTCCTCCTCCCGCACAATATGGCCCTTCCGGAAGACGGCATCCTTGACCACTCCGGGGATAATCTGTGTCAGATCGTGGCAGAGCACATGTCCGACCGCGTCCTGCGTTCTGATAAGTTTCATTATGCTTTACTCCTTTAAAGAATTCACCCGTACAGCAGCATGACGCTCTCCGGGGCAGTTCCCAGATATTCCGGCATCGTATCCGGGCGGAGCTCCCTGGCATACCGCCACCAGACGGCCGGGCTCTCTGAATCCTGACCTTCTGTCCGGAACTCGCTCACCCACTCGAACGGCTCCTCCATCTCCCGGATCACCCTCATCCGAAAACGGTTCCGCGTCTCCGACGGGCTGAAATGGTGCGCGCGGATTCCGACGGCTGTGAGATGATCTCCCACCGGTCTGTCCGTACACAAATGTATATTCCAGGATGGAACAAAAACCTCGTACTCCCCTGTTTTCACCGCAGCCGCAATGTTCTTGCATCCGGTGATGACGGCGGCCGCCCTGCTTTCCGGGTCGGCAAACAGTTCCCTGGTGCCTTTTACGGCCAGCATCCTGCCGCGCTCCATCACGCCAAGCCTTCTGCACATGCGGAATGCCTCATCCCGGTCATGCGTCACCATAAGAACCGGCTTTCCGAAATCCTTAAGGAGGTTCAGAAGCTCCATCTGAAGCTTCAGCCTGAGATGCGTGTCAAGGGCGGAAAACGGCTCGTCCAGCATCAGCAGCTCCGGCCGGTTTACCAGGATTCTGCCAAGGGCGGTGCGCTGTGCCTGGCCCCCCGAAAGCTGGGCGGGATAAAGCTTCTCACACTCTGAGAGCCCCAGCATTTCGATGACTCTGCCGGCTTCGTTCTCCCTCCGTGCTCTGTCCTTCTCCCACTGAAGGCCGCACAGGATGTTCTGGCGCACGTTCCGGTTCGGAAACAGGGCATAGTTCTGGAACAGGCAGCCGACCCTTCTCTTCTGAGGGGAGAGGCTGATCCCTCTATCCGAATCGAACAGCACCCTTCCATCCAGCACAATTCTGCCTCTGTCCGGTTTTTCGATCCCGGCGATGCATTTCAGCGTCATGCTCTTTCCGCAGCCGGACGCTCCCAGAATTCCCAGGAGCTCCTGCCCGCAGGTGAAGGCTGTCTGCAGGTGAAAGTCTCCCGCTCTTTTTTCAATTTCAACTTCCAGTGCCATTCTGTGCTCCTCCCGGCATGGCATTCTCCGTAAAACAGATGTCTCCTGTATTCTGCCTGACGCATCGGTTTTTTGGCTCCGGCCAGCTGCTGCCCATCTACGCTTTCTTCCGGCGGTTCTCCAACAGGTTAACCGTCAAAAGAACAGCGAACGATATTGCCAGATTGACCAGCACCCAGAAAAGCGCCCCTGCCTCATCGTTGGTCCGCCACAGCTGATAAACCGTGGTCGAGACCGTGGCCGTCTTTCCGGGAATATACCCGATCAGCATGCTGGTGGCGCCGTACTCCCCCAGTGCCCGGGCAAACGAGAGCACCACCCCGGCCAGGATTCCCTGACGGCAGGCCGGCATCCGCACATGCCAGAAAATCCAGCTATTGGACAGCCCGAGGGTCTGCCCGGCCCATGCCAGGTTCTCGTCAAAGCTCTCAAAGGCACCGCGGGCGGTCCGGTACATCAGCGGGAAAGCCACCACCGCGGACGCGATGATTCCGCCGTACCAGGTCATCACAAAGCGGATGCCATGCTGTGCCAGAAAGCTGCCAAGCGGCCGCTTACTGCCAAACAGGAGCAGCAGAACGTATCCGCACACGGTCGGCGGCAGCACCATCGGCAGCGTCAGGACAACGTCCAGAAAGCCTTTGACGATCCGCGGAAGCCTGGCAATATAAAAGGCCGCAAAGATCCCTGCAAAAAAGACGATCACGCTGCTGATGGCGGCGATTCTGAGTGAATTCCATAAGGGATACCAGTCTGTCATTTATTCTTCAACCTGACTAAATCCAACATTTTCAAATACTGCCATCGCTTCCTCCCCGGTCAGATAGTCCAGAAAGGCCTGCGCTTCATCCTGGTTTTTGCTGTTCTTCATCACAGCTGCCGGATAGATTACCTGGCCGCACATTTCCGGGGATGCGCTGTCGACAGCGGAAAGGCCTGCACTGAACGCGTCCGTGCAGTACACCACGCCGCAGTCCACACTGCCTTCCGTCACCTGGGTAGTAACCTCCTTCACATTGGTTCCGTAGGATATCTTTCCGGCCCCTGCCAGCTCCTCCTCATCCAGGTCATAGTAAGCCAGAATCTTCTGGGTATACTGGCCGACCGGGACATCACTGTTTCCCATAGCCATCAGGATATCACCGTCCTTCAGAAGCTCAGCCAGGTCATCAAACGACTGAATCTCCTTCGGGTTGTCCTCCGGCACTACCAGCACAACCTTGTTTTCCAGAAGATTGATCCGGCTGTCTTCCTTCACAAAGTCGAGCTGATCCGGATTGTTCTCCTCCGGTACAGAAATATCCAGCTCGTTCATCTGCTTCTGGCCGGCAGAGATGAAAACATCGCAGTCCGCGCCTTCCTCAATCTGGGTCTTCAGGGTTCCGGATGAATCAAAGTTGAAGGAGAGCGTGATATCCGGATTGGCTTCCTCATACATTCCCTTGATCTCATCCAGTGTTTCCGTCATGGATGCCGCCGCAAAAATCATCAGATCCGTACCGGCAGAAACATTCCCCGCAAGAGCTGCCGCCAGTGCCGCTGCCGTCATGGTCATCATGGTTTTTCTGTTTAAGCTGTTCTTTTTTTTCATGTCCATTATCCTCCAATATGATCCATTTTTTCTGTTTTACCGTATCTGTTCAGTACCTTCACATTGCCTGATACATCACGTTTTTGTACGGGCTCAGCGGCAAGTGCTTCGCCCTGTTCTGATGAATCAGAGAGGCATCAGAAACACCTCAATTTCCCCGCCGCACTGCATTGAACCCTTCTTCATGGTTACCTTTCGGAGCGCGCAGGCCCGGCGGTTTTCCGAAAGCATCGCGCGCGCCTCGCGGAGAATCTCCGCCTCGGCAAAACCGCCCCCAACGCTGCCGGCAAAGCTTCCGTCCTTCCGAACCAGCATCTTTGTGCCCGGCTGCCTTGGCGCTTCCTCCTTTTTGTCCGTTATGACGGCCAGGACACCCCTGACATCTCCATCCTCCTGCGCAATACGGCAGCATTCCGAGAGCAGGTTTTCCGGAAATCCTTCTCCCGGGATCTTCCGGTTCATCGTCTGAATCACTTCCGCGAGAATCGAAACCGCGATTTCCTCCGGTGTCCGTGAACCGATCGGGAGCCCGATCGGCATATGTACTCTGTTCACTTTCTCCGCATCAAACCCTTCCGCGATCAGCTGCTCACGGATCATCGCCGTTCGTGAATGGCTGCCCATCAGTCCGGCATAGGCATATTTCTTTTTCAGGATACATTTCAGGCATTCCACGTCATGGCTGTGGCCGCGGGTCACAACCACGCAGGCATCCTCCGGGCCGCCCTTCCTGTCGTTCAGGGCCTTGTCAAACCGCTCTGTGATGACATGATGCGCTCCTGCGTCCCTGGCCCTCGCGGCAAATTCCTCCCGGTCCTCGATCACCGTGACTTCGTATCCCAAAAGAATCCCGATCCGGATGATCGGGATCGAAACATGCCCCGCGCCGCAGATGACAAGGCCTGTTTTTCCGGTGATACGCTCAAGAAAAACCGTCTGTCCTTCTGATGCGGTCCGTGCATATCCCTTCCCTTCGGGAATCCGGAGTTCCTCTGCCCGGAGCTTTCCCTCGCGGTACCCCGGAAAGCTGTCTTCTGCGTATAAAAAAACAAGCCCGTCTGGTTCCTCCGCAAACAGGGCTTTTGATCCGGCATAAGGCCCTTCGATCACCCAGGCGGAAATCAGAGACCGCCCTTTTTCTTTTCTGAGTCGTTCAAAAAATTCCGTCATAATTCAACATCTCCACTGTAGTCTCGCGGCATTTCCCGTGCTATACTCTGATTAAACCGGATACAATACGAAAGGATTCTTAATATTATGTATTCTATCACAGAGCAACTGCAAATTCCACACGGAATAACATGCGTCATCGGAAGCGGCGGTAAGACGACGCTTCTCCGGACTCTGGCACATTTTCTGCAGGGAACCGTCATCCTTACAACATCCACGCACATGTATCCCTTTCCCGGAATACCCCTGATCGACACCTCCGTGCAGGGAGGGTTCCTCGAGAAAAGAATCCTCAGCGCGCTGTCCGAAAACCGGGTCATCTGCGTGGGATCCCTGCTTTCTTCCGGCAAGCTTGCAATACCTGCTGCGAATGCAGACTCCCTGCCTGTTCCATCTCCCGGACAGAACGTACAAAAGCCCGTGCCGGAGTCATTCGAAGACACTTTTCGACGGCTTCTCCCGCTGGCCGACTATGTTCTCGTGGAAGCTGACGGGTCTAAGGGGCTTCCGCTGAAAGCCCACAGAGCATGGGAGCCCGTCATCCCTTCCTGCACCTCACTCACGATCGGCGTCGCAGGACTTTCCGGAATCGGAAAACCTCTGCGGGAGGTATGCCACTGCCCCTCCCTTTTTGCTGACCTTGCCGGAATCACCGAAGGTCAGACCGTTAAGGGGGAGCATATCGCATCCGTACTGAACCGGGAAAACCTGGCAGACTGCTGGTTTTTAAACCAGACCGATCTTCTGCCGGGGCCGGAGCCGGCCCTTGAAATCTGCCGCCTTCTTCACGCAAAGGCCTTTGCGGGTTCGCTCTTAGAGAACCGTTTTTACACTCCCTGATACCTGCACACCAGCTCCAGCACGCTTCCCGCGATGCACCGCGCCTTGTCCGAAATGGTAAAGCAGTTTTTCTGCTCCTCAAGGCGCGGATCCACATCGGCAGTCTTGAAGCCTTTTGTGACAGGAAACCCGTCCCGGATGATTCCCCGAAGAATCCCGGAAATCTGTGTGCAGACCTCCGTCTCACCATCTTCCGAGACAATAACACCGATGCTTTCCCCGGCCGCCACCTGGTCACCGATCTCGCGGAATCCGTGAAAAACTCCTGCCGCCCCGGCGTGAATCACCCGCTCAATACCGTACCCTGCAATGACTCCGGGGATCCCGGTGTTCGGAGCGGCACTGCCCTCCGCAATGATTCTTCCAAGATTATGGCCGCGCATGGTTTCGATCACATAGTGCACATCCCTGCCTGCCGTAAACCCCGGGCCGAGCGCGATGGTAAGATCCGCCATATCGATGGATGTCCCGAGATTCTTTTTTGCAAGAATCGCATCCACCAGCACAGCAGGCCTGTGCTGACGTATACTTTCCCCCTCCGGATCCACGAGAACCGGCACCATTCCTTCCTCCAGGACGGTCCATGCATCCGAAAACGTGTGGATTTTCACTGCCTTCACGCCGTCGACGGACGTTTCGCCATTATAGACCGCCTCCGAAAACGCAGCCTTCCGCCGGATGGCCGATGGATACTGTCCTTCCAGCGCCAGCACCGGAAATCCTGCCCGGAACAGCCGGTGGATTGTCCCCGTGCTGATATCCCCGGCTCCCCGGACGATCACCAGTTTTTCTTTCTTCAATACTGTTCCCCTTCCTTCCTGAACACCTGTCAATCCCGCTCTCAACGGGAGCCCTCCAGCACGAGAGCCTTCTCCTCCCTTTCCGTCACAAAGCCAACCTCACACGCGCAGGGAACCGTGTCCTGGAGCTCTGCCAGAAGTGAGGATGCCTCGCTCTCCGGAACTGCCATCAGCAGGCCTCCGCTGGTCTGCGGATCATACAAAATGTCCTGCAGCGTGCGTGAGACGGTTCCGCGGATCTCTGTATCATGCTCTGCAAACTCCCGGTTCCGATAGGCTCCGGCCGGTACGAGCCCCATGTCCGCATATTCGTATGCCTCTTCATGGTAAGGAATCTTTCCTGTAACCAGATGAATGGTACAGCCGCTCCCCTGCGCCATCTCGCAGCTGTGTCCCATCAGGCCGAACCCCGTCACATCCGTGCAGCTGTGAACATTGTATTTTTTCATGACAGAGCACGCGTCCCGGTTCAGCGCCGCCATCTGCTTATAAATTTTTTCCATAAGGTCACCGGAAATAAGCTCCGCTTTCGCCGCCGTTGTGAGAATTCCGATCCCCAGCGGCTTGGTCAGGATCAGAATATCCCCCGCCTCTGCTCCGGAATTCTGCAGAATATGCGCCGGGTCGCCAAAGCCGGTCACCGAAAGTCCGTACAGAGGATCACTCCCGCGGATCGTATGTCCTCCGGAGATGATCACCCCCGCTTCGTATGCCTTATCGTAACCCCCGCGGAGAATCTCCCGGATCCACTCCTCCTTCATCTGCTCCGCTGCGCACAGCAGATTCAGTGCCAGCCGGGGCTCCCCTCCCATGGCGTAAATGTCAGAAATCGCGTTAGCCGCGGCAATCTGCCCGAACAGGTACGGATCATCCACGATCGGCGGAAAAAAATCCACGGTCTGAATCAGTGCGGTTTCCTCGTTGATTTTGTAGACACAGGCGTCGTCGCTCTTGTCGAATCCGACAATCAGGCGGGAATCCGTGTGTGTTTTGAAATCCTGCAGCAGCTTTGAAAGGGTGCCGGCCCCAACCTTGGCGCCGCAGCCCGCGCAGGACGCAAGCCTGGTTAATTTTGCTTCTGTTTCCATTTTATTCTCCACTCGTATCCTTCACAGATACGCACAAAAATCCATGCAAATCGCCTGCGGCGAGGGATTACGGATTATTCCGCACTTCGTGCTCTCAATTCTGGATGTTCTACACTTCCAGCACTGTAAGATGCTGCGCCGTGATCCCGGCGCTTTGCAGCAGCTCCCTGACCTTCCCTTCTCCATCCGGCGGGGCGCTCCAGGCGAGTCCGCATCCTGCCGAGATCTCCCGCGGGAGCGGAATCAGCCTTCCCTCTGCTCCCGCTTCCTGACAGAATTCCTCAAAGGCCATCGCATCATGGGTCGTGTAAAACGCAGCGATGAGCCGCTTTTCCTTCTTTCTCATCGCACTCAGGGGCGGATGACCGAGGAAGCGTTCATAAGGGCCTCCGCGATATCGTACATGTTGGAGATAATGCCGACCTGAAGCTTTTCCTTCAGTCCGTAATAATCCAGGCAGGTTCCGCATGTCATAATGACCGTTCCCGCCTCCGCGAGGCTCTTCAGATCCTTCACCGTGTCGGGATCCTCCGTCGTCAGAAACGCGCCGCGGTTATAGCAGATCACCTTTTCGGGCAGCACATCCTGGCTCGTGAGCGCAAAGACGAAGGCCTTCATGAGCTTTTTGCCCAGCTTCTCGTCGCCGCTTCCCATGGTATCCCCGGAAAGCACGACCACCTTGCCGCCTTTTTCCGGCACCGCGCAGGAGATCGCATCGGCCGGCACCTCAGCCGGCTTTTTCCCTGCCCCGGCCTTCACCTGCATCGAGACCAGGTACTCCTTCTCCCCCGGTTGGGAGGAAGAAACCGCAAAGCCGTTGTGCTCTCCCAGCCTGGTCAGATTCTGAACAGCCGTATCATTGTCCACCTTTACGGTCAGTGTTCCGTCCTCTGTAAAGGACTCGATGGCCTTTTTCGCGTGTATCACGGGAAGAGGGCAGGCCATGCCCATGCAGTCAAGTATCTTTTCCATAATAACCTCCTGTTTTGTTACTATTCAAAGCCGAAGTCATATACAGGCCGGGACTGTGAACAGTAACCCTGTCTTATCGTCCTGTGTCAGATAGCCGTCCCCGCGATCGCGGCGACAGCCTCCACGGCAGCGTCACATTCCTCCGTTGTATTGAAATATCCAAAGCTGAAGCGCACCGCTCCCTGCTCCTCCGTCCCAAGGGCCCGGTGCATCAGCGGCGCGCAGTGCGCGCCCGCTCTCACCGCGATATCATAGCTGCAGAAAAGCTCATCCGCCGCGATCGCCGAATCGAGATCCCCGATATTGAGGGTAACGATCGGGCATCTCTCCTCCGCTTCAAAATCCCCGTACACTTTTACGCCGGGTATGTCCCTGACTGCCTCATAGAACTGCTTCGCGAGGGCAGCCTCGTGAGCATGAATCCTGTCGATCCCTGTTTCGTTCAGAAATCCAAGAGCAGCTGCAAGGCCTGCAATCCCGTGCCCGTTCAGAGTCCCTGCCTCAAGGCGTGTGGGATATTCCTCGGGCTGGGTCGTCAGAAACGACTGAACGCCCGTTCCGCCCACCTTAAATGGCCGGACGCTGATATCCCCGTTGATGCAGAGTCCTCCGGTTCCCTGGGGCCCCATCATGGATTTATGCCCCGTAAAGCACAGAATGGATATTCCTGCCTCCTGCATATTGATCGGAAAAGCCCCCGCCGTCTGGGAGGCGTCCACAATGAAAAGCAGGCCATGGTCCTTCGCAATCTGTCCGATTATGGCAAGATCAAGCATGTTTCCCGTCAGATTGGATGCATGGGTACAGACAATCGCGCGCGTCTCCGGCCGGATCAGCCGCTCGAAGTCTGCATAATCCACACAGCCTTTCCGGTCCGCATGCACAAAGTCCAGCTTTACACCCCGCTCATCCCGCAGCCGGTAAAGCGGGCGCAGTACGGAATTGTGTTCCAGGCATGTCGTGATCACATGCTGCCCCGCATCGATCGTTCCGCTGATCGCGATATTCAGGGCTTCCGTCGAATTGTTCGTAAAAATCATCTGGGAAGGCTTTTGACAGCCGAAGAAAGCCGCCAGCGATTTCCTGGCCCGGTATATTACGCGGTTGGATGAAAGGGCTCCTTCATGCGCACCCCGTGACGCGTTTCCAAGTGTCGTGAGGGCTTCTGTGACCGCTTTGACAACGCAGTCCGGCTTCCGCATGGTGGTAGCCGCGTTATCCAGATAGATCATTTTTATTCCTCCTCCGGATCAGCAGTACCTGTCACGGCGGGCCTTCAGCTGGTCTTCCATCGGAACGATGCTGTGGTAAACAGCATTGTTTTTGCTGATCACCTCTTTGGCCGCCTCGATATCGTCCGGTGTGACAAGCAGCGACATCCCGCAGCAGAGCCTGCCCCGGGCAGCGGCAGGCGCCGGTGCGATACGGTTCGCCACACCGGCGCTGTCCAGCAGATCGTGGAGGGCAAGCCCCTGGTCATAATTTTCAAACAGAATATAGTAACGGGTCATCTCTCGTTCAGCATCTCCACAAAGGCTTCAATGCGGGTTCTCAGCTGTGCCGCGTCCGAATCCTCGTAGTCCGTTTCCAGGGTCAGGACCGGGATTCCCTCTGCTTTCAGAGCCTCGGAAACCGACTTCTTCTCGATATCGTACAGGCCGCAGAATTTCAGGCTGCAGTCGATGACTCCGTCCGCCTTGTACTCCTTCGCCAGCCGGATAATGTCCTCGATCCGTCCGGGGTTCGGGGTGAAGCAGGCGCAGTTGTTCTTCATGTATCTCTCAGAAAGCGCCATGTAAAGCTCATCCAGCGTCTCACCGCTGTCGTCCACCAGGTTCTCAAAGTACCGTGTTCCTGTACACATCTCCTCACAGACAACTGCGGCACCGCTCGTCTCGATAATATTATGAAGCTTCCAGTTCGGAACTGCAAGTGGCGTTCCGGTTAACAGGATTCTCTTTGTCCCTGCAGGCACCACGGAAACGCCGTCCCGGATGCGCTCTTCGAGCTCATCGGCAAGACGGTTGCACATCTGTGCGCAGCGTTCCGGGTCATCGAAGAACGAAATCTGCGTCATCAACAGTGCATCCCGGCCGGAAATCGGAAGGCATTCGGACTTTCTCGCCTCGTAGACACGCTTCATGGCTTTTCTCTTTTCATTGACGATGTGAATCGCGTTCTTAAGATTCTCGACAGTCAGGGCATTTCCGGTGATCTCCTCGACCTTTGCCGCAAAGTCGGCGATCTCTTCCTTCCATTTGAGGATATCCTTCGGGCGCTTCATCTGCGGTACATCCATGATATACATCGGCACATCCTGTCCCAGAATCTCATAAGCCTTCTTCTTTCCGTCGCAGGTCGTCTCTCCGACATACACATCCGCTATGCGGAAAAATGGACATGTGCGGCCAAGCCGTGCTCCAACAGATGCCTTGATCAGTGGACATGTGTTTTTCGGCAGAACCGCCTCGCCGCCGGGGACCCAGAACTGTGAGCCGCCGCAGAGCCCTGTCACAATACCGTCCGCCGCAATGATCACCTCATCCGGGACAAACACACAGAACGTGCCGAACACCTTCCTGCCCTTTTTCTGCTCTTCAATGAGCTCCGCCGGCCGGATTCCGTGTACCTCCGAGATAACCAGATCCCAGAAATCCATCGCCTTCGGGCGGTTCTCCTGCGTCATAAATACGTCACCGACCGC
>CAMOXX010000033.1 GCA_946629475.1 uncultured Blautia sp.
GGCGCAGAAGACTGCAGACCAGTTGAATGAGCAGATCTGTGATCCGCAGTCGATGGCGCAGAAGACTGCAGACCAGTTGAATGAGCAGATCTGTGATCCGCAGTCGATGCCGCAGAAGACTGCAGACCAGTTGAATGGGCAGATCTGCGACCCCTACGGGTTGCCGGCTGGTAACAGACTGACACAAGCTGCGATGCTTCCTTACAATCAGGAATATGGCACAATGATTTCCATGTTTCAGACGATCCTTCAGCAACAACAGGTTATGCTTCAGATGATGCAGGTCATGCTTACCAGAATGACACCGGTGGTGCAAAACCCGTTTCCGGCTCCTTTTCAGGGAAATGCGCGCAGGCCGTTTCCCCTGAAAGCCTCGAACCCTTTTTCAAAGGGAAAACGAATCAATCATAAAGACCAGATTCCGGAAGCTGCAAAGGAAGCGCTTCGCAGGCAGATGGAAAAGTACCAGGCACATCCGGTTGACAAGCCAATTGACAAGCCGAACGTAATCGGGATCAAGCCGGCGAAAGTCACAAAGCCGGAATATAGTGCCGAGGAGGTTCTGGATCATGTCCTTTCCGGTATTTTTAAGGATGGTTACAGCAAAACGGAAGATCTGTTTGAACAGGGCCTGACGTCGCTGGATACAGTAAAAATGGTGACAAGGTGCGGAGAACACGGATATGCACTGAGTATGCAGGATATCTATATGAAATCTACTTTCGAAGAGCTTGTGGCGTGCATGAAGCCTGGTGAATAATGGAGAAAGACAGCAGAAATGACGTAAGGCGGCGGGTCAGTGTACTGACCCCTGTTCACAATACCCCCATTGATCTCTTCAAAAGGGCGTTTGAGTCACTGAAGGCACAGAGCTTTGGCTTTTCGGATATCGAATGGATTGTTGTGCTTCATAACTGCCGGGAGAAATACGAACAGGCCGTAATTCATCTGCTCCATGGATGTCCGAATATCTGCTGCCGGATCCTGCACGCAGAGGGAACAGGCGTTTCTTACGCGAGAAATGCCACCCTCCGTGCGGCACAGGGAGAATACATCTTTTTTCTGGATGCCGATGATGAAATGAAGCCGGACTGTATCAGGAGAGTTGTAGCGGAAATGGACAAAAGCCGGGCTTCTACCGCCATCTTTACTGCAGAAGTAAGAAGCCGGAACGGAGCCCGCACGCTTTACTGGACGGATACACCTGCTGCCGTTCCCAGTCCGCTTTTTGAACGGGGAGATGTAAGGATCGGCAAAAGCATGTGTGTCAGTGGCATGGTGCTTTGGGCAAGGTGTTACCGAAGAGATCTTCTCGAAGAAAAGGGGATCAGGTTTAACGAAGCTTTTCAATATGGGGAGGACTTTCTCTTCAACATAGAAGCAACCGGGGCGGCAGAACGTGTCTGCGTGTTCCCGGATTTTTGCGGTTATATCTATTATGCCGGTCTTGGAATGACAAATGAGATGCTTGAGACCTTTCGCAGCCGCTGCTCTCGTGGCGATTTGCGGGAAGCAGACGGGAATCATCCGGGTATTTTTTTACAGAGACTGTACCGGTATGGAAAAACAAGGGGACTGGACCTGACCGGCTTTATCTGGAAGCAGATGGCTGTATTCGGTTGGGTCATTCTGTTTTCTGATCTTCCGGGGAAGGTGAAAGATGAATTCGTTGAGGCTGCCAGGTGTCTTGCGGACACTCTTTGTGAGCCTGTGATGGAGTGCCGGGACAGGCAGAAGGAAATGGAAGAGGATGTGCGTTTTGTGAGGTCATTTACGCATCTGGAATGACTGCAGGGCCGGGGCAGAGATGGAGAAATGAACAGCTATGAAAAACTGGGAACTCGTCTGGAATAACGCAGATGTGCAGATTACCATGCACGAGCTTTTGGACAGGACAAGGAAGTGTGAAGGAACCGCGATGGATGTATGCGGTCAGGTCTTAAACTACACACGGTTTCATGAACGTTCAGATCTTTTTGCCGCCTGGCTTGAGTCGCAGGGATATGGAACCGGAGACATGATCATCCTTTCCATGAATGTCAGTACGGACCTGTACTGCATGATTGCGGCAGTCATAAAGGCAGGCGCCATCGTTATCGTCACGGAAGCGGATATCACGAGGGCCAGACTGGACGAGTTGATCCGGCAGACAGAGGCGTTGAAGGAGCGCTGTGGGAAAATGGGAATCTCACTTCCGGGATACGTGGAATACTGCTTTGGAAAAGGGCTGCTTGCGGCCATGAATCGGAAAGAAATTTGGTTTACACATCTGTTTTCCGGCCGCGATTCCGGCTTCCCGCAGGCGGAGCACTCAGGATTGTTTTCCGCTTTCATCAGGATGAAATGCAGCAGCGTTCCTATGAAATCATCCGGGATGTTGTCATGCGCGGATTGATATGAAGGAGCTTTTTCGGATATGGATCTATTCAGACAGATTTCCATGGACGGACTGAAGCTTCTGGGAAGTGGAAAGAGCGGGGACGTATATGCGTTTGATCAGGGGAGGATCGTCAAACTTTACCGGGATGGAAGAGGAGAATACGAGGTTCTGAAGGAGTTTCTTGCTGCAGTTCTCATGGAGCAGAAAGGCATGAAGGCCATGAAGCCTTATGAGGTTGTAAAGTGTGGAGAAGCTTTTGGGATTATCTATGAGAGGCTGACAGGGATCTCTCTGAAGGACCGCATATACCAGGAGCCTGAAAGAGCCGGGGAGTATGGAGCTTACTGTGCCCGTATCATGATGTAGAACCACAGCGTTCTCCTGGATGAGGATTATGGATTATCTGTCCGGTATGAGTTTGTCAGATGGGCTGAAAGCATCCGCATATTTACCCCGGCGGAATGCTCCGTAGTCAAGACGGCCATACATGAAATCCCGGACAGGCTTTGTCTGCTCCATATGGATCCTACCCCCGAAAACCTGCTGCTCCTTTTGGACGGGAGCTGTGCGTGGATTGATCTGGAAGCCTGCGGGACAGGACACCCCGCATTTTCCATTCAGGCACTGTATTGTCCGGATTTTTTAGGGATGCTGCCCGGGATCGCTCCTCATGATGCAGAAATACTCAGGAGATTCTGGAAATCTTTTATACAACAATATTTTGAGAAAGCAGAACGTGTACGGATGTCCGGAATCCTCAGGGGCATCCATTTTCTCGCCCATCTTCGTTTTCTGCACGATTTCCAGGCCATCTCAGGAGACACTCCGCTTTTTGAAAGACAGGCGGGTTTCCTGAAGCAGATGCTGTTTCGGGATATCATTGGCGGTATGGATTTTAACTGGTGAGTCAGCAACTGACAGGCAGATTCGGAAGATATTTCTTTACAGAGCCATTATAAGGAAAGGCTGATTGTGAGGCTATGGATCACGGGATCAAAACCATCGGTGAGGCGCTTTCCCGTTACAGAGACAGTCAGAGAATAGCTGTGATCTGTGAAGGAAGAGCAATATGCAAAGGAACTTCAGGATCCTGCCTTTGCCCATGTCCACGGGCGGGCGGAGGTAGAGAAGAACTGTACCCTGCCGGACGTGAAGGGGGAAGATCCGTTTCAGATTGTCTATACCTCGGGAAGCACGGGAAGCAGTTTTGTATCAGGGGAAGCGTGATGAAGACAGAGGGTGAACCAAACCTTGGAACGATCATAGAGGAACAGAAACTTGTCATACTGGAACCATGCCTGTGCGGCAATGCGTATATTACGGGAAAAAGCAAAAGAAACCTGACCTACCTGGTGATTTCTTTGGCAAAAGAAGTAGATCAGGAAGCCCTGAGCAGGTCTCTTCTGGACACAGAGCTGCGTTATCCGCTGCTGAAATGCGGAGTGATCCGAATCGGAAAATTCTTCTATTATGTACGAAGCGAAATTCCTTCTCAGGTGAGAAAACAGGAAAGTGGCATCATCCTCAATACACAAGATAATGGATACCATGCATTTGGCGTTTCCATGGATGGAGACAGAATCGTAGTTTGTGCAGACCATGCCCTCCTTGACGGGGGAGGGCTTATGAGGGTTACGGATTACCTGATGGAACGGTATGAGCTTCATACAGGGGAGATTACTGAAGAAAGAATATCATCAGGCTCGTATTCTTTCCGGGAGGAAGCCGATCCCTGGCTGCTTTGCGCGGACGGTGACTGGCTTCCGGTGCCGGGTCTCAAAAGAAGGTTCTGGGAACCGGTATTTGAGGAAAAAGATGACAGGAAGCTCCTGGAGCTGACGGTACCTACACGGGATATTCTGACTCTTTGCAAAGAAATTGGGACAACTGTGTCCGTGTTGTTTCTCCTGCTTCTGCAGGACGCTTTCAAAACGGCATTTCCGGAGACAGCCGAAGAATCCCTGCTCGCCGGACTTCCCGTTGATTTTCGCAAGGAAATGGATATGGAAGCCACGCTCAAAAATGCGTCGTTTACGTGTTTTATCGACTTGAATGATGACAGGTGGCAGAACAGGAGCTTTGAGGAAAAAGCAGTTCTTTTAAAAAAGCAGATCAAAGAGTTCATCGATATCCGCAATGCAAGGGGATGGCTTCGGTTCCTGAAAGCATTTCAAAAATCCGTGACCGGGACCGCCCCGGCTCTTGATTTCAGGTTCCCTTATTCGTTTATGCTCTCCTACTTAAGGCCGTCTTCTTCCGGAATCTATGATGGTAAGGAGCTTTTATATGCGGGGGTGCGTCTCTTCAATGACATTACATTGTTGGAATATAGCGGGCATTTTCATGTATACTTCCGGGAATTTCAGTCAAAGATCTCTTCCGGCCCACCTTCATTCAGGAATGCTCTGACCGGAGCTTTTGCGAATCATGGGCTGAATGCCAGGATCAAAGAAACAAGAGGCGTTTCTCCTGTTTCAGGGTGTCCGCAGGTCCTCCCGAAGAACCTGCCGCCCAGTGTGTTTGTGTTTGTGAATCCATTCCTTGGCCACACAGGTCCGCTTCTGCCGCTTATTCGGGCTCTTGCCGAAAGAGGACTTCAGGTACGGGTTTACTCGGGCTTTTCCATGAAGACAAAGGTGGAGGAGGCAGGTGGCACACTGATCGGGCTGGAAGCATTTCTCGAAAAGGGAGACTTCCCACAGACCAAAGCCTACGGCTTTCCGTGTCAGATCGAGCTTGCGGCCAACCTGGATGAAATGATCCGGATGGATGTGGAAACATTCCGACCGCTCTTTTCCATCGTTGATACGGAATCGATCTGGGGACGGCTTCTTGCCCTTAAATACGGACTTCATTATGTCATGTCCAGCGCGACGCAGGTTATGAACCTTTTTACAATCGCGGATGACTGGAGGGAATTCTTTAAGGAGCTGGAGCCGTATGATGAAATCATAGAGAAGATGCTGTCTTCTCTGACCGCGAAAGGCTTTCCCAAAAGAACGCTGCTTTCCCTCTTGTGTCCGGGAGATGATACGGACTGTATCGTGTATATTCCAGAAAGCATGCAGAGGTGTCTCAGTACCATGAACAGGGAGCATCTGTATTATGCCGGTTTTTCCAGATATCTTAAGAGGAACAGGACAAAAACCGCCGGAAAGAAGCGCCCGTATCTCTATGTCTCGATGGGAACCTATTCCTCCATGTCGCCGTGGTTTTTCAGAAGCTGTATAACCGCGTTTCGGGATATGGAAGTGGATGTTCTCATGGCTGTGTGGAACCATATCGATCTTCGTATGCTGGGAAATGTACCGGAGCATATCAGGGTTGTGCGCGAGGCAGACCAGGCAGAGGTTTTAAAAAATGCTGACCTGGCCATCTTCCATGCGGGACTTAACACCATATCGGACTGCCTTATGATGGGGGTGCCGATGGTGCTTTACCCGACGGTCGCTGATCAGTTTGCAAATGCGAAGCAGATCGAGGCGCTGGGCGCCGGACTTTATATAAAGGACCACAGGCCGGCTGCCCTTCGATGGGCCGCACAGGAAGTTTTAAGCGATCCGAAGTACCGGAGGAAAGCAGAGATGCTGGGAGATGAGATGCTCCGCTGCGGCGGCTGCGATGGTGCCGTGGACTGGATTCTCCAAAGAGCAGGAGGGGAGGGTGAATCATGACTGCAGGAGAACGTGAGAGTTATGATATCGTATATGCTTCAGATCATGCCTACATGTTCTGCTGCTGCGTATCCATATATTCCCTGATGGAGCATATGCCCGCAGACAGGCTGGTAAGGCTGCATCTTCTGACAGACGAGAGCTTTTGTGATGAGGACAGAATGCTTCTTTCCCGGCTGTCCGGCCGGTTTTCAAACCTGTGCGTTTCGCTTCATGAGGTCAGGCATGAGGCATTTGAAAAACGGGATTTCAGGGACTCCATCTGGTCCAGGGCTGCGTGCTACCGGCTGATCCTGCCGGGGCTTCTGGAAAATGTGAATCTGTGCCTTTACATTGACTCGGATACCCTGATCGTTGGAGATATCACGCCTCTTTGGGAAATGGATATGGAAGCCTATGCCCTGGCAGGTGTCTTTGACGATATTTCGCCGGTCCGCGCCCAGACAGTAGGAAACCATATCCCCGGGATACAGACCTATATTAATAGCGGCGTTCTCCTGATGAACCTGAAGCTGATGCGGGAGAGGGGAATTGAGGAGCAGCTCCTTTCGGGGGTGTCTGATTATCTGGTGGTGGATCAGGATCTTCTTAATGTTGTCTGCTATGGTTTGATCCGTCTGCTTCCCGCAGACTATAATTGTATTCCGGGCGTGCAGGCCGATTCGCCGAAGATTCTGCATTTTCTGATGCGGGATTACCTGCGGCCATGGAAGAACCTGCGCGCAGGGGGAAGCGGCAGCTGGTGGCGCTGCGCGCAGGAATTTGCGCCTGTTTATGATGTGGAGTCACTTCGCGCGTCCGCCGACTGGTATGAGAGGGGCAGTATATTCTATCTGCTGCGCAGATGCGCCGATTATTCAGGCATTTACATAGTCGGTTCTTCTCCGGATGCCGAAAGGATCCATCGCGCCCTGCGCCTTGGCAGATGTAAGGGCCTTCAGGGAATTCTCGATGAGGAAGATTCCCTCCCCTATGCGGAAGACATCCTGCTGATCAATGCTTCGAGAAAAGGAACCGTTCCGGTTCTTTCGCCCTTTGTGGAAAGGGAAGGTGCCAGGCGGCAGGTAATCCGCTATTCCAGATGGCCTCTTGCTTTTTACAATCTCGCGCCGGAACAGGTAAGAAGGGAGATAAACGGAGAACTGTTGATGTGGGAGTTTGGTGTGGATGCAAGAAATGCCGCGACCAGCTCTCAGCTCCTTGAACTGAACGCAGCCAGGTATCCGGACAGGGAAGCTCTTGTGGAATGGAAGGATGGAGTGCGCAGCTCCTGTACTTTCCGTGAATTGAACCGCATGGCAAACCGCATGGCGGACTGGCTCAGGAAACAGAACACCGGAAGAGGAGAGAACGTGGCTCTGCCGGACCGGCCGGTCCGGAACATAGAGAGGTTTGGAGCAGTGCTTGGGATATTAAAAGGCGGATGCCTGCCCGGACAGGAACAGGCGGAGCGGATGGCCGATCTTTCGGTACTGTATGATGAACAGTATTCTTCCATGGCTCCCCTCTGTGAGGCGCTGCCGGACGAGGCGGCCATGAAAGCGGGGAAAAAGATCCTGACAGGGCGAGCGCTTGTCAGGCGGGCGGAGGAGCTTCGGCGCAGATGCGGATGGCATGCAGGGGACAGATTGCTGCTATGCCATAGGCCGCGCATGAAAGGACCGGCGGAAGGACTGATCGAAGTGCTTGGTGCGTTTGCATATGGCAATACGACGGTTATCTGCGAAACAGACAGTGGAGAGGATCTCCTGCGGATTGCCGCAGCACAAGCGTGTACCATTGTAAGTATGAGTGAAAGCAGTTTTGAATGCGTTTCCAGAGATCTGACAGAAATGAAAGGACATGAAGGACCGAAAGAACAGGCAGATGGCGCCATCGAAAAGAAGAGCGCAGATTCCTGCAGCACCTTAAGGCTGTGTCTGACGAGAGCAGAAGATGCGTTCACCTGCAGGGAGGGCATGGCACGGGAGACTGTAAGCCCCGAGGCCCTTGCAAGGTGGGAGAGGGCGATGCCGCAGGTGCCGGTGAACGGGCAGGGCTATGCTGGGACTTTTTTCTATGATTGCGAATGGTATGCTTAGGAGGTGTTTATCCAACTTCCTTTTGGCGCCTTATGATATTGATACCAAAGGAGAGATTCCATGGAAGCAGGAAAGGACAGAAATCCGCTGATTTCCATCATTATTCCTGTCTATAACGGGGAGAAGTACATAGGGGAGTGTATCCGCTCCGTGTGTGCCCAAACCTGGAAGAAGACAGAAATCCTTGTGGTGGATGACGGCTCGACGGACGAAACTGCGAAGCATGTCAGTATGTATGCAGACAGGGATCCAAGGATACGGCTGATTCGTCTTTCGGAAAACAGGCAGCTTTTTCACGCCAGGCTGGCCGGTATTGAGGCCGCTGAAGGGGACTATGTGCTGTCCGTTGATTCAGATGACCGGATCTCTGAGGACTATGTGGAACAGCTTCTGCTATCTTCGCTTAAGACAGATGCGGATCTGGTGATCTGTGACCATCTGGTCGGATGTGATGAGGATGGGAATATGCTTGCCCGCATGAAGGGAATCCCAGGGGACAGAAAATACCTTGTTCCGGTGGAAAAGATCGAAGAGGAATATTACCGGAATAACGAGGGAAAGGGCCTGATTGATCAGAGCTATGTGGTGTTCTGGTCAAAGCTGTACAGGCGTGACCTTGTCAGGAGGGCGCTTTTGTGGTTGCGAAAGGTGGAACGGCCTGTCCTTTATACCGAGGATGTATTGTATACCGGCGTGTTCCTTCATTTTGCCCAAAGAGCGGTATTCACATGTAAGGGGACATATTTTTACAGAAATCATACGGAGTCCGTCATGCATGGCAACCTTCCGGAGCGTCTTGGAAAAATGACGATGGACCAGCTGGAAACACTTTATTTCCTGGATACCTTTCTAAAACGAACCGGAGCGGACGATAGGCTGTTGAGCCTGTTTGAGGCCTGGAAGCAGGGGCTTTGGAGGTTTCTGGAGTTCCGCTACAACGTGTATCGCACTCTGGCCTGGGCGGATTCAAAGAATCCATCTCATTCCGGCAGGATCTGGAAGGAATTGTGGGATACGGATGAATACGATCATTCCCTGACACTGCAGGACCTGGCATGGGCAACAATGGGGGTAGAAGGAACTGCCATTGTATGCGGGGAAAACCGTTTGTCCTACAGGGAATTTCACAGGATCACATCAACGATTGCCTTGTTTTTAATGAAGCATGGACTGAAGAGCGGGGATGTGGCTGCGATTCATATGCACAGGGACGAACGCCTTTTACTTGCCATGTTTGGCATCATAAAGGCCGGTGCTGCTTATCTGGTGCTCAATACGGACTGGCCGGGGCATCGGCTGGATTATGTTGTACATGACTCCGGCGCATGCTTCGTGATTTCGGATCATGCGGACCACATATATGGGAATGCCTGTGCATATGCCTACGATGATATGTTGAAAGAAGAAACGGTGGACCCAGACGCTTCTTCGTCAGAACTGCGGAAGCGGATGCTGCATCCAGGTACATCTGATGTGGCAGCTCTTTACTATACCTCCGGTTCGACCGGAAAACCCAAAGGCGTCATATTAAGCCATGCGAATATGGTGGATTCCACGCTTCCCCTGAAATCAAATGCCTGTATCAGGGAGGGGGCTGAGCATTGCACAGGCATCCTGGATGTGGTAAATGCCGGTTTTATGGCTTCTGTGCTTACATACGGACCTTCACTCTATTCAGGCGGCAAACATGTTCTTGTTCGAAATGAAGATCTGGAACGCCTGATACCGGTTGCAGGGATCATGAGGGAGGAGAAGGTTGATTTCATCCTTATGACTCCTTCCGTCATGACAGCGCTGCTGACAGTGGAAGCGTTTACCCGTCAGCTTGCCCATGTCCGGGAGATCACATTATGCGGAGAAGCTTTCTCGCAGCAGCTTGCGGATACCCTGACGGGCCTGACAAAGGAAGGTACTGTCATCAATAACCTCTATGGAACCACGGAAGCAGCCGTGGGACTGGCCTGTGTAAATGTGCGCGGCCGGAGGGTGACGATGGGGGTTCCATTTGCGAATACGGAGGTTTTTGCCGAGGATAAAGAGGGCAATCGTCTGCCTGATGGCCAAAGCGGCCAGCTCTGCGTAAAGGGGCTTCGGGTAGCTCCCGGGTATCACGGGCTGCCTGAGCTGACAGAAGAAAAATTTTATACCGATCAGGACGGGATCCGGGTATACCGGACCGGAGATCTTGGTTTGATGAATGAGCAGGGCGAGATCGAGTTTCTGGGACGGAATGACCGGATGGTGAAGCTGAACGGGGTTCGTTTTGAACTTCCTGAGGTAGAGTATCACCTGCTGAAGCAGCCGTATATCCGGGAGGCGGCGGTCAAGGTCGAAAAAATCGGGGGGCGGGATCAGCTCTGCGCGGTTTTTGTCAGTGACGAGCCTGTCTCCGGAAAGAGAATCCGTGAAGATCTTGAAAAAGTGGTTCCTTCCGCCATGATCCCCACTGTCTGCAATCAAGTAGAGGCAATGCCATTTACAGAGAGAGGCAAGATTGATTATGACCGCCTGGTCATCCTTCCGCCTGATCTTCCTGAAGACCGCACTTTACCGTCGGATGAGGCGGAAGAGATGATCTGCCGGATTTTTGCTGATGTGCTGGAGGTGGACCACGTTGGCGCCGGAGCTTCCTTTACAGAGCTGGGAGGAAACTCATTGAAGGCCTATATGGTACTGTCAAGGCTTGAGGAGCACGGAGTTTCTGCCTCTTTACAGGAATTGCTTCAGTATCCGACTCCCCGGAGCCTTTCTGCTGTTATCCGTCGGCATCTTCCAGAAGGCAGGAATGATAAAAGCGTTTCCGGAATCAGAAAAGACACGGAACTCAGAGAGGACGTACGGGAAGAGACCGCCTTCCTTCCGCTTCCTGATGAACTGAGGAGCCTGTCGGATGAAGAAGATGTGCTGGAGATCCTGCCGGTGAACAGCAGCACGATGGCGTATCTTTTTATGAAAGAGCAGGGGATCACAGACAGGCAGAATGTGGTCAGAGTAAAAATGACCTTGTCTGGATACTGCCCGGAGGAGGATTTTCTGCGCCGCATACAATCGCTTATGGATCATCATCCTTCTCTTCGCAGTTCTTTCACCAGGGATGCGAATGGGGGATACTGGCAGGTTTTTTATAAAAGAAAAACGGCTCCTGTCTATTTCAGGGACCTGAGGGGATTTTCCCGGGATGCTGCGGACCGCCTGCTTGCCGGGTTCTGGCAGGTGATGGAGGAGAACGGGGAAACGGAAGCATTTGCCGCAGGATGCTTTCCCTTACCTGACAGCCAGACGGCGCTGCTCTTGCGCTTGGAGCATACCATCTGTGACGGAATGTCGCTGTCTGTCATTGAAAATGAGCTGGCTTCCCCGGAAACGGCTGTACCCGGCGAGGATGATTTGCTCTCTTACAGACACCGTCACATAAGGGCAGCAAAACACATTACAGAGAAGGACGCAGCCTACTTTACGCCCGGGCACCCATTGATCAAATCCACGGAACCTCTTTCTTCCGGGGGAAGTACAAAGCAGGAGAAACTGGTACTTTCGAGGAGTGAAACAGAGGCACTGATGAAGAAATGCAGCAGCCTTGGTGTGACTGTGTATTGTTATGTGCAGTACACTTACGGAACAGCTCTTCTGTCTCTTATCAATAAAAGAGAGGGAAGCCATGCCAATCCACCTGATGGCCGGGAACCGGCGGGGCCTGGCGCTGCGCGGCCGGGAACAGCGGAGGAGATCTGGCTTCTGCACCTGGACAGTGGACGTCTGCCTTCGGACGAAAAAGAGCTTCACATCGTAGGGAACCTGATGAATGGGATTCCTGTCCGGATCCGGTCGAATATGACACCCGGGCAGCTTCAGGAAGACCTGATTCATCTTTCGGAAATACAGGGTCTTTCTGATTCAGACCTGCTGTATCAACATGACTGGCGCGGCATCTATGAAGGCATCATTTCGAAAGATTTTGGAGAACAAAGTCCAATGATCCTTCAGAGTGAACTTCTGGAAAGCGATGAGCTGCTGGGAAATCATATGTACATGAAGGAAGGCTGCCTTCACATGGTATTTCATCATGTGGATGACCCGCAATGGAATGGCTGGTATCAAAGCCTGATCAGGCAGATGCTGCATGGACTCAGGGACTCTATGATTCAGACCATCACAACAGATGAATTTCAGATGGATTATTTCCGCTTCGGGCGGGGAGAAGAGGCTCTTGTGATCCTGCCCGGTCTTAGCGTACAAAGTGTCATGAAGAACGTGAGAGCTGCGGAAAAGGCTTATGAACGGCTGACGGATGATTTTACGATCTATCTCTTCGACCGCAGGAAGGATCCGCCGGATATGTACTCGATCCGGGACATGGCCCGGGATACCGTACAGGCGATTCGGGCGGCCGGTCTTGACCGCTTCAGTCTCATGGGTGTATCCCAGGGCGGAATGATTGCGATGACGATTGCAATTCACAATCCGGAAATGGTAAAAAAGCTGGTTCTTTGTTCTACGTCCTCCTGTGTAGGAGAAGAACAGAACACGATTGCAAAAGAGTGGATCCGTCTGGCGGAAAAAAAGGACGTAGAAGGATTGTATCTGAAGTTTGGCGAGGCTGTCTATTCAAAAGACATGTTTGAACCGCTGCGCAAACTGCTGACTGAAGAGGCAAAAAGTGTAACGGAGGAGGAACTCCAACATTTTATCATTTTTGTAAAAAGCATTTATGGCTTCAATGTTCTGGATGAGCTTGATCAGATTACGTGTCCTGTGCTGCTTCTGGGTTCCGAAGATGATTATGCATTAGGTGCGGCTGCATCTTATCAGATTGCAGATCGTCTGAATAAGCGGCTGGATTTTGAATTTTATATATACCGTGGTTATGGGCATGCGGCATATGCTTTTGCTCCGGATTACACAGACAGAATACATGCTTTTTTTCGGAAAAGTGAACAGAGTGCAAACAATAAGCGGCACATAGAATATACATCTCAGTGGGGGCGATTGGAATGAACAGAGAGATGGAAAGGATGAGGCAGATTGGGAAAATGATCACGCAGAATGCCTGCGCGATCCGTATGCTCGGCCGGTTATCTGCCATGCATGCTGCTCCGGATCCGAAAGAACGGGTGATCAAAGCGAGGAAAGATCAGACGGGAAACACGGCTGGAAAAGCACCTGAAAAAAAGGAAAAAGAGAAGGAGACGCAGATCTCAAGGGAGCTGAAAATTCTTATGGATCCGTCACGGTATTCAGCCTCTGATATCCCGGCGGACGATCTTCGCTATATCATAGGCCACTATGGCAGCGATGTCGAAAACATCTATCATCTGGGAGCCGGCCAGCTTTGGATGCTGGAGGAAGTGAAGCATGTGAAGTCGGCATTCTTTCTGCAGATTCTCACAAAAGCGGTGATTCAGTTTGATCTTCCGGTCTTTCGTCAGCAGGCAGATGAGGTTTGCAGGAAGCATGAGAATCTGCGGTCGGCATTTGTATGCAAAGGCACAGGATCCCCATGGCGCGTGATCCTGAAGGACCGTCATCCGGAGATCAATTGTTTTGATCTTTCCGAACTGGAAATGGAAGAATTTGATGCAAAGATACCCACTCTGATGGAGGCGGACAGACAACGGGGGTTTGATCTGGAGCGGGATGCATTGCTTCGGATTAATATCTATAAAAGCTGTGAAAAAGACACGTATGCCATTGTGATTTCCCAGCCTCATATCAATTCTGACGGGACGAGCCTTGGCATCCTCATAAGGGATCTGTTTTTTGGATACGTCCTTGATATGAACGGGATTGACAAGAAGGTAGAGAGCCAGTCCTTCAGATCCTATGCGAAGTATCTGGATCAGGTGGATACAGACCGGGAGATCGCCTTCTGGAAGAAAAAGCTGAAGGATATTGATGAGGATCAGCTTCTTCCCGGGCAGCAGGTCAGTGATCTGGACTATGAAAGCGTATCCCTTTTTGTTCCCTTCGATGACAGAGAACTGGAGGTGCTTCAGGATGCGCAGAGGACGTTTAAGGTGACCCGGTTTACCATTCTGCAGGGATTGTGGGGAATTATGACCGCAAAACTGAAGGGGCGCAGCAGGATCGTATTTGGCGCGATTACTTCAGGACGGGAGGCCGGTGTTTCCGACAGCATGGCACTTGCCGGCGGTTTCGTCAATGCTGTTCCTGTCGAGATCAGCTTTGAAGAGAATGAGCTCCTTGCGGACTTCTTTCAGAAGGTGCAGAGTGATTTTCTCCAGTGCATGAATAATTCGCATCTTTCGCCCGGTCAGATTCAGGAAGCTCTGGGACGGAAGAATCCGGTCTTTTCCCATCTGTTGAACAATCATAACTTTGCGGCGCCGGCAGGCAGCGGCTTCAGGAAAGGCGGGATATCCGGAATCAAGATCATCGGCGGAGACGTATATGACAATCTTTCCGAGGATCTGTGCGTTTACTTCACCACGATAGGAGAAAAACAGGGCTGCAATTATTCTTATAATGCGAGAGCGTTTTCAAAAGAGGTGATACAGCTGATCTCAGAGTATTACAAGTCATATCTGACTTCGCTCATGGATCATGGGAAGGAAGGCAGAATCAGCATGCTGCCTGAGCTGGATACAGGTCTGATTCCGGTGGCGCAGGACGCAAGGAGCATGGTAAAGGTCAAAATCGCCGGAAGCCTGAAGAAGTATCCCGGATTTGCGGGGGCCGACGATAATGAGCTGATCCGTCTGTCAGAAAGATGCCGTTTGGTCTGGTTTGCTCCGGATGAGATTGTTGTGAGAAAGGGTGGAGTGGAAAGGGAGATTCCGCTGCTTCTGGAAGGCCGCTGTGTTGTATTCGGGGAGACAAAGGAAGGATGGAATAATCCACTGCGTATTCTCAGGGAAGGAAGCATTCTGGACTATTCTCCCTTGTTTTCCGGGGACAGAACATTTAATACCATTGCCTGCATCGAGCGTTCAGTGGTGCTTTTTATACCCTGTGATGATCTCATGGTTTTTCTGTCAGCGAATCCGCATGGGATGATGGAAATAATGAGACTGCTTGAAAAGGACAAGCGTACCTTTATGAAATTGTGGATGGGTGCGGAATGACATTACCAAACATTACAGGGAGGATGGCATAATGTCCGCTTGTTTATAACATAATGGTATTATCATCTGAGAAAGGGATAATGACGGCATGACGGTATTTGAATACGGGAATCCAAATGCGGGTATCGTCCTGGTGCAGCCAGTGGATGATCATGATATGTCTGTAATGGACAGCGAAGTCAGGTACATCCGGGAACTGACGGATCAGGAATTCGGTCTCATCGCTGTTAAGGTCAGGAATTGGAACAATGACCTGTCTCCCTGGGTGGCTCCTGCTGCTTTCGGGAATGAAGGCTTCGGCAATGGTGCCGCCGATACACTGGCAGAGATGATGAAACTGATTAAAGACCCTTGTAAAACGATTATTATTGGCGGATATTCGCTGGCCGGCCTGTTCGCCTTATGGGCGGCATCCAGGACGGATTTATTCTGCGGTGTGGCAGCCGCATCCCCTTCCGTATGGTTCCCGGGGTTCATTGACTATATGGCAGATCATAGCGTTCATGCGGGAACAGTTTACCTCAGCCTTGGCGATAAGGAAGAGAAGACAAGAAACCCGGTAATGTCCAAAGTCGGTGAATGCATCCGGGAGGGGTATTCGTGCCTGCAGAGAAAAGGAATCGACTGCACCCTGGAATGGAACAGAGGGAATCATTTTAAGGAGCCAGACCTTCGGACAGCAAAAGCATTTGCCTGGGTAATGGAGAGGACAGGAAACAGGGGAGTGAGAGTATGAACACAGCAAATATAACGGTAAACACTCAGAGCAGCATCAGGATTGACGGATCAAAGGTTCTATACTTTGATCCTTTTCAGATTGCATCGCAATCTCACGATGCAGACCTGGTCTTCATAACGCATTCCCATTATGATCATTTCGATCCGGAGTCGGTCAGCAAAGTGTCAAAGGCAGATACGGTTTTCATTGCTCCTGCCAGCATGGAACAGGAGATGCGAAAGATTGCGGGGGATGTGGAACTGATTCTGATGGAACCGGGAGCCACGAGGGACGTTTCAGAATGAAACCTTTTTTTCTTCAGGACTCATTGAAATTTGATCTG
>CAMOXX010000034.1 GCA_946629475.1 uncultured Blautia sp.
CAACTGTGCAGACTACGGAGCCTTCCGGAGCATCTGCGATACCGGTATCGAATGCAACGATCGGAACGTTTGCATCTACTGCTGCCTGAAGGGATTCCATAACGGAAGAGGTGTCGCAAGCTGCAAGGCCAACACCTGCCGGAGCGCCGTTGATGGCACTGTTCAGCATGTTAACCTGGTCTGCAATGTCAGACTCAGAAGCCGGTCCCTGTGCGGAATAGGTAACGCCAAGCTCTTCAGCTGCCTGATCCATACCCTGCAGAGCTGCCTGCCAGTAAGTGGACTGGAAGGATTTAACAACGATCTGGAAGTCATAAGCTTCGTTTGCTTCAAGGCCGTCGAACTGAGCGATACCCTCTGTGGTATCGGAAAGGTTCTCAGCAAATGCCGGTACACATAACATGCTTCCTACCATTGCCGCAGACATGAGAACTGCTAACGCTTTTTTCATCATTCTTTTTTCCTCCTTTTTGAATGAATCGTTTCCGGGCCCCGGCTTATCCGAAGCCCTTTTATAAAATCCCCCATTTCGGGGTGATTTTCCATAATAAGAACACAGGTTTATTTTACTACTTTTCTCTTGACGATGTCAATTGCAACGGCGCCGATCAGAACCAGGCCGGTGATGATCTGCTGCATGTTCGCGTTGAAGCCGATGTACGGAAGTCCCTGCTTCAGGAAAATGATGACATAGGCTCCGATCACGGTTCCGTAAATGGTTCCGTAACCGCCCGAAGCCGACACGCCGCCGACGATTGCACCGCCGATCGCGTCAAGCTCCATACCTGCGCCGGTACCCGGCTGCACTGTCTTGATAACAGCACCGTAGGCGATGGAAGCAAGGCCTGCAAAAAGGCCGCTCACCACGTAAACCATCACGTGATAGAATTTAACATTGATACCGGAAAGCGATGCAGCTTCCTTGTTGGAGCCGATTGCAATCGTGTAACGTCCGAATTTGGTATGCGCCAGCACGAACTGCATGATCAGCATCAGCAGAATGACCCAGAGAAGCCCCAACGGAAGCTTTGTCTTGTTCTCCAGTGTGATCTTAAAGATTGAATGGAACCAGCCGTTCGGCTGCTTTGCAGTCGGCCACGGAACCGCGAAGGAACCGGTAACAACCGAGCCGAGACCGCGGGTGATCATACAGGTACACAGGGTTGCCAGGAAGGGCGGCAGACCCATGACTGAAATCAGGATACCGTTGACAAGACCGATCACAACACCAAACAGGATCGACAGCAGCATTGCAAGCCCGGTCGGCCAGCCGTACTGGCGGATCATGAAGCCGCCTGCCAGCGCATAGCAGATCATTCCTGTACCGATGGAAAGGTCAACGCCTCCGGTGATCAGCGGGAAAGCAACACCGATCGCCATGAAAGCATAGTAGTATGAAATATCCATCATGCTCAGGAATGTGGTGTACTTTCCGAAATCCGAGCTGATTGTCCTGAACAGAAAATACAGAGCGATCAGAACGATTCCAACGATTACTTCCTGAGTAAATATTGATTTTTTCTTCGCCATCTTCTAACCCCCTGTCAATTGATATCCCTGGTCGCTTTGTCCATGATCGCTTCCTGAGTAGCCTCCTCGATCCGGATCTCGCCCGTCTTCTTGCCCTCGCACATGACAACAATCCTGTCACTCATACGAAGGATCTCGGTCATCTCCGAAGAGATCATGATGATGGATTTTCCTTCTGCCGCCAGGCGGTTCATCAGCTTGTAAATCTCGTTTTTCGCACCGACGTCGATACCTCTGGTCGGCTCATCGAAAATCAGGATATCACAGTTGCGGACCAGCCATTTTGCGATAACCACCTTCTGCTGGTTACCGCCGGAAAGATTCACAACCAGCTCATCTGCACTCGGGGTCTTGGTCGCCAGCTCCTTAATATACTGCTCCGCGACCTTTTTCTCCTCCGCCTTGTTGATAAACAATCCTCTGGTATATTTCTCCAGCGTAGCCATCGTGGAGTTTTCCGTAATGGTCTTCTGGACGACGATACCGTAACGCTTGCGGTCCTCGGAGAGGTATCCGATTCCGTGCTTCACGGCGTCCTCCGGAGAATTGATCGTAACCTTCTGCCCGTTGATGTAAATATCTCCGCCGGTCTTCGGGTCCGCGCCGAAAAGTGCTCTCGCCGTCTCCGTACGTCCGGCGCCCATCAGTCCGGAGAAGCCCAGGATCTCGCCCTTGCGGAGCTCGAAGCTGACATCCTGCACCATCTTGCCGGCGTTCAGGTGTTCCACCTTCAGGACAACAGGAGCATCATCCGGAACCGCGCTGTGTGTTTTCGGATCCTCGTAGATGACACGTCCGACCATCATGTTGATGATGTCTTCCTTGGTACACTCATTCGTAACCAGGGTTCCGACGTAGGTACCGTCACGCATGACAGTAACGCGGTCGGTGATCACCTTGATCTCATCCATACGGTGGGAGATGTAGATGATGCCCAGGTTCTGCGCGCGGAGGTCGCGGATGATCACGAACAGGTCCTCGATCTCCTTCTCGGTCAGAGCTGCGGAAGGCTCGTCAAAGATAATAACCTTTGCTTTGTGGGAAATAGCCTTGGCGATCTCGCACATCTGCTGCTTGCCGACCGTCAGGTCGCTCATCTTCGCCTTCGGGTCGATATCGATATGAAGCTCGTCGAAAAGCTTGCGGGACTCCGCGATCATCTTTTTGTCATCGATCATGATTCCTTTTTTGAACTCACGTCCGATAAAGATGTTCTGCGCCACCGTCAGGTCGCCGACCATGTTCAGCTCCTGGTGCACGATAACGATACCGGCCTCCTGAGCTTCATGTGTATTGTGAAACTCTACATCCTTCCCCTCAAAAGTGATGGTTCCGGAATCCTTGGTATAAATACCGGTCAGCACCTTCATCAGGGTGGATTTTCCTGCGCCGTTCTCACCCATCAAGGCCAGAACCTCGCCTCTTCTCAGTTCAAGATCGACATGATCCAGAGCATGAACGCCGGGGAAGGATTTGTCGATACCTTTCATTGTTAAGATAACTTCGCCCATGTTTCCTTCTCCTTTCGTCAGTTCTTGCGGCGTCTTGCCGATACGTCAGCGTACACAAACACGATAACGATAAGACCTGTGATGATCATCTGCACTTCCTTTGTCATACGGAGTGCCATAATGCCCTCCTGCAGAAGAGAGATAACAAACACACCAATCACCGTACCGCCGATGGAGGCAAGGCCGCCGGCCATCGAGGTACCGCCCATAACGCAGGAAGCGATGGCCTCGTTGTTGTAGGTGTCGCCGAGTCCGGGCTGCACCGTTGTGTAGGCTCCGACAAAGAAGATCGCCGCGATGCCGACCAGCGTACCGCAGATTACATACGCAAGCATCTGCCACTTGCGGACATTGACGCCCGAAAGCCTTACAGCTTCCTTATTGCTGCCCAGGCAGAGGATGTATCTTCCCGGTTTTGTGTTGTTCATAAGAATATAAAGGACGATAACGAAGATCGCGAAAATGATCAGGCCTGTCGGGATATTTCCGACCTTCACCAGATTCCGGAACCAGCCGCGTCCGTCCGGGTCGTTCGCCTGCGGCCAGGATACCGACTGTGTCTTGGTGAACACCGAGCCGAGACCCTTGGCGATGTTCATGGATGCCATCGATACGATGAACGGAGGAACCCCGACAAAGGAAACCAGCCAGCCGTTGAACACGCCGAAGCAGAAGCCGATCACGATGCTTAAAAGCAGCGCTGCCGCTACCGGCACATTAAAGGTGTTGAGCGAATAGCCAGCCATCAGGGCACAGCAGAACATAACCGGCCCGATGGAAAAGTCGATGCCGCCCGTCGCGATGACAAACGTAACACCCAGAGCCAGAAAGCCCAGGAAATAGACATAGTTAAGGATGCTCATGATACGGGCCATTCCCGCGAAGCCCGGAATGGCAATGGAAAATGCCACATACAGGAGAACCAGTATGCAGAAAAGAATGATACGGTTGAACCCCAGCTTCTTAACGATTGGATTTTGTTTAATGCCTTCCAATTTCTTACCTCCCGCTGAATATATTTTTCCCGGAGTCTCACGGGGACAAGCGCTTTTAATCCTCGAAAGAGTGCGGGGTTTTGTGAATATTCGTCAAAAAAGGTATAAGACGAAACGTTTCACGCTTACTTATTATCCTACATAGAAAAGGGTTTGTCAATAATATTTTTATGAATTTAACAAGAGTCGACCGGTTCTTTTTTCTCCTGAAATGTGCTATGATATCAGTACTTCCGGCCGTCTTATATCCGGCCGGCAAAAAAGATAAAGAAAAGAGGTTCATGATTATGCGAATGACCGATTATGCGCAGGGAATCGCCCACATCGGCATCCCCACGGAAGATATGATGGAATCCCTGATCTTCTACACAGAACTGGGCTTCGATGTCATCCACACGACAACAGACCCCTCAAACGGGGGAATCGTCAACTTTATCCGCCTCGGCAGCCTGGTTCTCGAATTGTACGAGAGATCCTCTGCCGCGAAGACAGCCGGCTCCATCGACCATTTTGCCATCGATGTAAGCGATATCGACGGCGCATATGACTTTGTCTGCTCCCGCGGGATCAATACCCTGAACGACGAAATCCACTCCCTCCCCTACTGGGAGAACGGAATCCGGTACTTTACGATCGAAGGTCCTAATAAGGAGAAGGTGGAATTTGTCCAGAAACTGTGAGCGGCATTCACTGCAGCCTCCCCTTTTCGTGAAAAGGGGAGGCTTTCTTTCAACCTTTTACAATCACGCCGTCCTCATCCCAGAGGTCATGCCAGTCTTTCGCGCCCGGCCACAGGAAAACCTGGCCCTTGATCAGACGGTTGTTCCTGTCAAGTCCCTTAATGATTTCCATCTCCTCATCGGTAAGCGGATCTTCTGTCGCGCACTTGAGGTTTGAAATATAGAAATCCGGTGTCGTAGCAAACGGAATCGGAGACTGTCCTCTCTGTACTGCCCACTTCAGGCAGATGATCGCCGGATGAACCCCATGAGCTTTGGCAATCGCCTGCATCTCCGGAAGGCCGATGTCAGAGACATCCTCCGGGGCGGTATCCCTTGCGGGCCTCTGCGGTGAGCCGATCGGGCAGAATGCCACAGGCTGAATTCCTCTTGAGCGGACATACTCAAACAGCTCCGGCTGCTGGAAGCAGGGATGCAGCTCCATCTCGATCGCGGCCGGTTTGATCCGGCAGAGCGGCAGAACAGCCTCAAGCTTCGGGATCGTCATGCTGGACATGCCGATATGCTTTGTAAGGCCCATATCCACCAGGCGCTCCATCTGGCGCCAGGTTCTCATAAAGCGGTCCACGCTGAACGGAACGGAATCAGGATTCCGGGCATCTCCGTCGCATCCCGGTGCATGATAGTTCGGGAACGGCCAGTGCAGATAATAAATATCCAGATAATCAAGCTTCAGGTCTCTCAGGGTCTGTGCGCAGGCAACCAGGATGTCCCCGTCCCCATGCATGTCATTCCATGCCTTGGAAGCGATAAAAAGCTCTTCTCTCTTTACAATTCCGTCCGCGATCGCCTTGGCGAAAACTTCCCCCAGCTGAGCTTCGTTTCCGTAGCATGCCGCGCAGTCAAAGGAACGGTAGCCAACCTCGATGGCTCCTCTGACGGCGTTTGCCACTTCCTCTGCCCCTGCATGGTCACTGCCAAAGGTTCCCATACCGACAGCCGGCATCTTTGCTCCAGTGTACAGCGTTCTCTGCGGGACGCTGGCCGGATCAATCTTTGTCATCATGCTGCACCTCCATTTTTGTGTATATGTTGATTTATAGTGTTACAATCAGATTTTCAGCGGATCTTTCGTATCTCAATCTGCGGAAGCAGACAGTTCACATCGTCCATCACCACAAATCCGGTCTCCATCCTCATGGCATTCGCCGCCGATACCGCGCTCGCCAGCCTGACCATTTCGGTTATGGGAAGGCCGCGGGACATTCCGACGGCAAACCCCGCGATCATCGAATCGCCGCAGCCCACCGTATTCACCGCATCGATCTTCGGAACCTTCACATCGAAGACCCCCTCATCGCACGAAACCAGCGACCCCTTGCTGCCGAGAGAAATCACGACGATCCCGATCCCCTCATGGTGAAGCTCCTTCGCCGCTCCCAGAATCGCCTCGCGGCTGTTCATCGGCCTTCCGGTCAGCTGCCTGATTTCATCGATGTTCGGCTTGATCATCGTCGGCCGGGCTGATATGCAGTCCTCCAGAAGCCGTCCCGAGGTGTCCAGGATAACCGGTTTTTCCGCCTCCTCCGCCTCGAGGATCAGTTCTCTGTAGAGATCCGCGCCGGCGCCGGCAGGTGTGCTCCCCGAAATGGTAACAACACGGCAGTCCGGCAGAATGGTCCGGTATTTTTCGATCAGACGGGCGCAGTCCTCCTTCGTCACGGTAAAGCCGGGCTCCAGGAACTCGGTCTGCTCCCCCGTCACCTCATCATAGATATTGATGCATGTACGGCTCTCGCCATCACACCAGACAAAATCGCTCTTGATTCCACGGGCTTCCACACGCTCGGAGATAAACTTTCCGGCATGGCCTCCCAGAAATCCGGTTGCCGTCATTTTTTCGCCGACAATGGAGGCAACTCGGGCAACATTAATGCCCTTACCGCCCGCATTGGCCTGGCACGACTTGACGCGGTTCACATTCCCTACTCCAAAACGCTCCAGAACATAGCGTTTGTCAATCGCCGCATTTGCTGTTACTGTCAGAATCATATTTCCACCTGCATCCTGTTCTTTAACACTTGTATATGCACAGAACTGTTACTCAAGATCATCATTTACCAGAAGAACCTTGCCCTGTACAAGACCCGGAGTCTTGAACAGCTGGAACGCCTCGTTCGCCTCGCGCATCGGAATCTTGCGGTAGATGAAGGACGGATCAAACTTCAGCTGTCCCGTCGCAAAATAGTGAGCGGTGAGGTCCCATTCTTTTCCCGGGAACGGAGCACTGTAGGACATCCATGAGCCGGTCAGCTTAAACTCCTTGCGGTTCATGTTCTCCCACATCTTCGGTGTAAACGAGAGATCCACATGGGGCGTTCCGATAAAGCACACATGAGCCTTGTTGGAAGCCAGTTCAAACGCCATCTGCATGGTCGGCACCTGACCGGCAGTCTCGAATACAAACTCATAGCCCTTGCCGCCGGTAACTGCCATCGCTTCCTCCATGAAGCCTTCCTTCTTTGTATTGATCACTGCATCCGCGCCGAGCCTCGCCGCAAGGGCCAGTCTCTCATCGCTGATGTCAAAGACCACCACTTTCTTAGAACCGAAAATCTTTGCCCACTGCATGGTAAACATACCAATGGTGCCGCCGCCGAGGATCGCCACGCAGCGTCCTCCCTGGTAATCGTTCTGAAGAACTCCGTGCAGAGCCACTGTGGAGGGCTCGAACATTGCACCCTGCTCATACGGGATCGAGGGATCAAAGGGAACCGCGTTCACCTCCGGGATCACAACATAGTCCGCATTGCTTCCGTTTTCTCTGGAGCCGATGAAGCTGTAATGCTTGCAGAGTGAAAAGTTTCCGTTCTGGCAGTCGTCGCATTTCATGCACGGAATCAGCGGAGCGCCGGATACACGGTCGCCGACCTTGACCTTTGTCACCCCCTCGCCGACCTCCACGACATCGCCCGAAAACTCATGTCCAAGAACGATCGGGTAAAAATGTACGCCGTGATAAAGAACCCTTGGGACATCCGACCCGCAGATTCCCGATGCTTTCACTTTGATTTTAACCCAGCCCTTTTTGACCTCCGGCTCCGGGATTTCTTCATACCGGACATCTTCGTTTGCTTCTACTACTGCTGCTTTCATTTTTATATAATCCTCCTCAATCCGGGCGCACCGGCAAAAACGGCACTCCTGTTATTATTGCTTTATCTGTACTGATCAATTATCATGCGTCATCATATCCTTCAGATGATCGTAGAGCTGCAGGTATTTCCTGTATACATTATCATAAATCTTCTTATTCTCCGGATCAGGCTCATGCCTTCTTGTCTCATGGACTGTCAGGCTCACAGCTTCCTCATAATCGCGGTAGATTCCCGTTCCCACACCGGCCAGAATCGCCGCGCCGAGCGTGGTAGCCGTGTCAGAAGAAGGAACAATGATCGTTTTTCCTGTCATGTCGCACTTGATCTGCGTCCATAAAAGGGAATTTGCCGAGCCGCCCATGGCACGGAGCACTCCCGCTTCCGCGCCGGCTTCCTCCGCTGTTTCCAGGTTGTGCCTCAGTGAAAGGGCAACCCCCTCCATGCAGGCCCTGACCATGTGCCCTTTTGTCTTGGAAAAATCCAGGCCGTAGAATACGCCCTTCGCATCCGGATTCCAGATCGGTGACCGCTCGCCCGCCATGTACGGCAGGAACACCAGGCCTTCGCTTCCCGCAGGCACCTTCGCCGCGATCTCATTCAGCTGATTCAGCGAGGATATACCTTTTTCGGCAGCAGTACTGCGCTCATAATCCGCGAACTCATGCTCAAACCAGCGCATCACGCCTCCGCCGCCGGTCGTCCCTCCCTGAAGGAGCCATAAGGACGGCACCACATGATAACCGAGGATCAGTCTTTTGTCCGCTTTATACGTATCAAGGCAGATACTCATTCCTCCTGCCTGTCCACCCTGCTCCTGCGTCTCGCCCGGATGGATGACACCCGCGCCAAGCGTTCCGCAGCACGCGTCCAGGCCGCCCGCCACAACCGGAGTTCCTTCCGCAAGCCCGGATAAAGCCGCCGCTTCGCGCGTCACATGCCCGATCACCTGATCACAGGGAACAATTTCCGGCAGGAATTCCCTCGGAATTCCCAACAGGCCGCACATCTCATCATCCCAAGCGGCTTTTTTCATGTCAAAGCAGTGCAGCCCGTATCCCTGGGATACATCCTGCGTAACAGCTCCGGTCAGCCTGTAGGCGATAAAGCTGTTTGACTGCAGTATTTTGTAAATCCGGCCATACACCTCGGGCAGGTTCTCCCTGTACCAGAGGATCTTGGCCGTTGTGTAGGACGGCTGAAGGGAATTGCCGGCGACCTCAAAGATACGGTCTTCACCGATCTCCTCGTTGAGCCTGTCACAGATCGACTGGGCACGGCTGTCCATCCAGATCGGAGTATTTGTGAGGACGTTTCCCTCCCGGTCTATCGCGATCGCCGACCAGCTCTGACCGTCGATCCCGACACCGGCGATCTCCTCTGCCGATATACTGCCCTTCGCGATAACGCTCCTGATCGTCCGGCAGATGGCTTCCCACCATTCCTCCGGATTCTGTTCCGCCCAGCCGGGATGCGGATAGTAAACTTGGTATTCTCCGTTTCCGGATGAAACCACCTGTCCGTCCCTGTCGAACACAGCTACCTTGCAGGCGCTGGTTCCAATGTCTATTCCCAACAAATACGGATGATTCATCTTGTCGCTCCTTAAATATTTTCCCTCACGCCCGGATCTCCGCAACCGAATGCCCTTTGATCAGTTCCGCCCCAAGGCGGATGTTCAAAAGCTTCTCTTCTTTGCCAGGTTCCGAAAGCCTCGAAAGCATAATCCTGGCTGCCTTCTCCCCGATCATGGCTGTCGGCTGGGATATAATCGTGAGCGAAGGCGAGCAGGCCCTCGCAAACTCCAGATTGTCGTACCCGACCAGCGAGAGATCTCCGGGCAGCCTCAACCCCCGCTCGTTGATCCCGATGACTGCCCCCATTGTCATCTCATAGTTTGTCACAAAAGCAGCCGTCATATGGGGATTCCGCGAAATCAGGCTGTTGATCGCGGCCGCGCCTCCTCTGATCGTGTAATCCCCGTGCACGATCAGGGACTCCTGTACCGGGATTCCTGCTGCCCGATGCGCGTCAGCATAACCGTCCAGCCTTTCCCGCGCGGTATACACATCACGGGGGCCTCCGATGATGCCGATATTTCTATGGCCCTGTCCAATCAGATACTGTACCGCGTCAAACGCAGCCTTCCGGTTGTTTACCAGCACAGTGTCACAGGCAATTCCCTGGATCTGCCGGTCAAGCAGTACGACCGGCTTTTCGGATTTCATAAACTCAAGGAGATTATTGCCGCAGGTATCAGTCGGCACGCTGACAAGCCCGTCCACGCGCTTCCTGAGCAGAAATTCCATTGCGTCCTTCTCAATCGCCGGATCACTGCGGCAGTCACACACGATCGTAGCATAGCCTTCGCTGCGAAGAACATCCTCCATTCCGGTAATGATCTCTGAGCAGAAAACATTGTTCAGCTCCGGAATCACTACCCCGATCGTGTGTGTCGCATCCGTCCGGAGCCCGCGTGCTACCTCATTCACTTCGTAATGAAGCGCATCAATCGCCTGCTCTATTTTTTCCCGGTTTTTCTCCCTGACATTTCCTCCATTAAAATAAGAAGAAATCGTCGCAAGTCCAAGCCCTGTTACCCGGGAAATATCCTTCATTGTCGCTGCCATGTACTATCCCTCCGCTTCCTGCGGCATGCAGCTCGAATTCTCCCGCTGTAACCTGCTGTTCAGCATCCTGCGCAAATGCGGGACGAATCTCTCACGCCTTTCCGTCGCAGCCGCAGACCTTCATCCTGCTCTTCACGAGCTCTTTCACTGCCGCGATGCCGGTCTTTCCGTAAGCCTTCGGGTCAAACGCCTTTTCATCCTCTGCAAGAAGTTCCCTGACCGCCTTTGTGTAGGCCGCGCGGAGCTCTGTCGCAAAATTCACTTTGCAGATTCCTCTCTTTACACAGTCGCTGACATCCTCGTCCGTGAGTCCGGAGGCTCCGTGGAGAACCAGCGGAATATCGACCACCTTGCGGATTTCGCTCAGGCGCTCCTTGTCGAGAACCGGTGTTCCGATGTAAAAACCGTGAGCCGTGCCGATTGCCACTGCAAGCGATGTGATGCCAGTACGCTCTACAAACTCTTTTGCCTCCTGAGGATCCGTATTGGTATCCGCCTCGGCAACCAGGTCATCCTCTTTTCCGCCGACTTTTCCAAGCTCTGCCTCGCAGGGAATATCGAGAGCTGCAGCCACATCAGCAACGCGCTTTGTCACTTCGATATTCTGCTCGAATGGAAGCTTGGAGCCATCGATCATCACAGAGGTGTATCCTGCCTTGATTGCCTGAACAGCCAGTTCAAAGCTGCTGCCGTGGTCCAGATGCAGGCAAACCGGAACACTTGCCTTTTTTGCTTCAGCCGCAACGATCGCAGCGTAAGTATCCAGTGTCCCGTATTTGATGGTCGAAGGAGTTGTCTGGATCATCACCGGCGCCTTCAGTTCTTCAGCGGCCTGAATGATCGCTTTTACCATTTCCATATTTTCGGCATTGAACGCGCCAACCGCGTACCCGCCCTTCTGTGCATTCAGCAGCATTTCTTTTGATGTAACAAGTGGCATAATGGAACCTCCTTTTTGTAAACGGACAGATTTTCATCCGCCGGACTGTCAGACAAAGATCCGAAACCGAAACGTTTCGGTTTTCTTTATCTTACATCCAGTGAAAATGTTTGTCAAGTAAAAAATGCGCCGCGCGGGCGAGATTCTGAATGGAAGGCACAGGCCCAGCCGCTTGCGGCTGGGCCATGAATAGTAACCTTTTTGTAACTGTTCAGAACAGGGCGAAGCACTTGCTGCTGAGCCCGTCCAATAGCGTGATGCGTCAGGCAAAAATCCATCGCCAGAGGCGATTTGCATGGATTTTTGTGCGTATCTGTGAAGGTACTGAACAGATACACCTTTTTTAACTCCCGCGCGGCGCTTTGATCCACAGTTCAGCCGGATACTCCTGCTGCCCTCTTCAGCACCTCCAGGTTTTCTTCCATTATAGAAGTATAAGTTAAGCCGTTCTCATAATCCTCACGCTTCACCGACTGCATTGAATCGAGTGTGAGAATCTCCTGATCCTTCGTCTCCGTGCATTCAATCACGGTCTCGCAGATCTTTTTGTTGTCGCCCTCCATTTTCAGAATGTTGTCGAGCCCGAGCTCATCCACCTTTTCTGCCAGGAAGATAATGGTCTCGAAGCTGGCCTCCGACTCCGCCGAACATCCGCTGAAGGCCGCGTAATACGAAAGGCCGTAATCATCAAAGAGATACCGGAACGGAAAGCGGTCCCCGAATACCAGTGTCCGGTTCGGCGCATCATTCAGCGCCTCATGGTACTGATCATCAAGCCCGTCGAGCTTCGCGATATACTCCTCCGCGCTGCTGCTGTATTCCTCCGCATGCTCCTCGTCCATCTCTCCCAGCACATCCGCAATCGAACGGCAGATGATCCCGGCGTTCTCAAGCGACATCCACACATGCTCGTCAATCTCCGGTTCTTCCCCCGGCGCATCCTCGCCGGCATCCTGCATTCCCTCGACCGTCTCCTCCTCACGGACCTGGTCGGCGAGAATATCCAGGAGGCTCACAGCCCGCAGATTCCCGTTCGGCGCCTGTGACAAAACATCCTCCACCCAGAAATCCGACTCCCCGCCGACATACAGAAACAGGTCACAGTCCGTGATCGTCACAATGTCCTCCACACTCGGATTGAAGCTGTGCAGGTCAACCCCGCTCTGCATCAGCCAGGTCACTTCGGCATCTCCGGCCCTTTCTCCAAGGACATTCATCACCCAGTCATATTCCGGGAAGATCGTAGTTACGATCTTAAGCGGCTTTTCTTCAGCATCGACAGCCGCCGGGGCCGAAATCACCGCCAGGGCAAGCGCCATGAAAATCCACGCGAATCTGCTGAATCTCAACACAAACTGTTCCTCCTCTCTGACTGCCAGACAAGTCCCGCACGCGGGACCTGATGCGGGATTCAGGCAGCTGACATTTTTCAAACCGAATCCCTGTGCATCCTTGCTGAGCGTTTATCTCAATAGGAGATTGCGCCACCACTGAGACAAGCTTGTCATAACCCGCCACTTAAGAAGTGGGGGGCTTCTCACACTAAGGAACTGTCACGAAATAACTTGTGCATTTTGCTTGTCTGTTTTCCCGATTGCGGCGTCTGAAAGCCTCGTCGATGTAAGATAAAGTTAACGGCCCTCCAGAATATTAGAACGACCCGAGACGGCAGGATTCACTGCCGCACTGATTTCATCTCCCACTTCCCGGGAAACACTTCCTCCGCCGGACGATTGCTCACGTATCATGACCTGTGCCCCGTCCATCGTCCGCACTGTAACGGTATCAGCCGTATGGCCGATTACAACCCCGGAAACCGTTGAGGTGACCCTTGTTTCCTTCAGGCTGCCCGGGTCATCGCCCGCCGCATAAAGCATGGTTACACCGCTGATTCCGTACTCCGAAATATCCCCGGCGTAGTAAAAATCCGCACCGGTTCCGATCATAAAGCCGCCCGGAAAATAGCATGGCAGGCTCCCCAGATCGATCCGGACAGGCTCTGACATCCCATCGGGAATGAAAAGCAGCTGGTTCAGGCTGAGTCCCTGAAGCTTCCCCCGGAGCTTCGGAAACGAAGAAACCGGTGCAGCAGAACGGCCCGCAGCCTTATTTCCGGACGCAGAATCCTCCGGACCCTCAGCCTCCGCTCCCGCTCCTTCCGTATTCCCAGCGCCTCCGGCTTCTTCTCCTGCTGCATTCAAGGCTCCCTCGGCCTCCGCTCCTGCTGCATTCCAGGCTCCCTCGGCTTCTGCTCCTGCTGCATTCCAGGCTCCTTCACCAGAAACAACTGCAGCGCCGTCAACCGAAGCAGCGCTTTCATCCTGCTCTGCGCTCCCTGCAGAAGAAACCGCCGGAATGATTTTTGTGAGATCCGGTGCCGCAATCGGTTCTGAATCCGAAATGCTCAGGATCTTTACCAACGGAGCCGGTACCGGCTCCGCATTCCCGCTCTCCGTCTGCGGGAAGGTTCCCAGATAGTGAACCGTAACCGGAAGACCGGACACAATCCCGTTCTGGAAATACTGGACAGCCCCGGCAGAGACACAAGTGTATGTACGACCCTGTTCATCGGTAAACGTAACCGTATTCTCCGTAAGTCCAACCAGCGAAGCCGCAAGGATTTCTTCCTGCAGGGCATTCTGCGGATGCAGCTCGTCCACGATTTTCAGAACCTTCAGCTGCGATGTATCCGCCCCCGAAAGCTGCCCTTCATAGATGATGCTGATTTCATCCCCTGCAATCAGGCCCCGGGCACACTCGACCGTAGCCCCGGATGCATCAAACGTATAGTAAGTGTCATCCACGGAGACAGTTATATCCGTCCCGTCAAAGCCCGTCAGCACTCCGTTCATCTTATCCATAAAAACGCGTTCTTTATGTTCTGTTGAGGCTGATTCTTCCGGGTCACTGTGGGGAAGGCGTTCCATAATCTCCGAAGTGCTGCATCCGGCCAGCATCGCCAAAGGCAGAACACAGCACAAAATCAGGAAAATTTTCTTTTTCATCCATAGTTACCCCATCTTTTTTATTATGAACTGTTCATCACCATTTCATCTGGAATGACTTGTATTTCACATTTTGGCGATCATAGACGCTTATGTCTATCATGCCTTCTGGTCTGGAAAAAGTCAAGCCTTTGGCTTGATGCGTTATTTAAAATATGATAGGATGTTCAAAACGCGACAGCCATCACAGGCTCACTGTACACGGAGGAGCTTTGATAAATGCAAAAGAATCATACACATGCAAAAGGCACTGTTCTCCTGGTCTATATGGCTTTGATGACAGCACTCAATCTTGTTTTTACCCGAATCCTCGCCATCGATATGGGGCCCTATCGAATCACCTTCGGTCCGTGCGCCACCATCATGGCAGGGCTCTGGTTAGGACCCCTGTGCGGAGGAGCATGCGGTCTCATGTCGGACGTGCTCGGCTGCTTTCTGAAAGGATATCCGCCAAATATTCTGATCACCGTCTCGGCCGCATTATGGGGAATCATTCCCGGTATCGCGGGCAGAATGCTGTCCTCTTTCCGAAAAAAAGGCCGCATTGCGGCCATTTCCACCTCCATCGCGCTGTCCGGTCTGGTGGGATCCATCGGTTTTACCACAGCAGGGCTTGTTCTGATCCTGGGATACAATTTTTATGCGATCTTCCCCGGAAGAGTTATCCAGACGATCATCATGTCGGCATTATACAGCGTGGTCTGCTGTGTTTTATACTTCAGCCCCCTCACCGGCATGGTCCTGGAGTCGCTTTATCCGAAACCAGTATGAATACAGCTTTTTGAACCCCAGCGACTCATACAGATTTCTGGCATTCGTATTCTCCGATACCACCTGCAGATATGCGTTTTTCGCTCCCCGCTCTATTCCTCTGGCGAGCAGCCCCCTGCATATTCTGCGGGCAAGCCCTTTGCGGCGCAGATCCTCCCGGACATGGATCGCGTATATACCGATATAATCCCGGTCCAGGATTCCCAGTCCCGTCGCGGCAATCTCACCGTCAACGCGGATACACGCGCTGACGGTTTCTTTCATGATGGCCCGGTACATGGACGGAACCACCAGGCGGTGCACCGGATCAACCGTCCCTTTCAGCCGGAACAGGGCTTCAATCCACTCCTGCGGAATATAATCAGAATACTCCACAGAAAACTCTTCTTTCTGCTGCTCCTCGATCAGGCTGCTTTCCTGCAGCATGGCACTGTCAAGCTCCCGCGTCATGACATCTGTCGTATGCTCAATCACGTAACCGCGGTTTTCCAGCATATAATCGAAATCAGGAGATACCAGAGGGCTGATTTTAAAAATCACCGGAGAACCCAGCCGTTCATAAAGGGCTTCGCAATGCGGGATTTTTTCCCGCCAGGTCAGATGGGACGTGCCGAACTGCTCCACACTGTTGGTACGATGGGTATAAAAATAAGAAAAACGGATAATCCATCCGTCATACAGTTCCATCTTGTGCGACGGCCATGCATTCAGCGACATGTCCTCGATCTGCTTCATTCTGTCCATCATGTTCCGCACCTCTTTCTTCCCAATATCCTCCCTGTATGTTAACACAGCGTCCCGGCTTTTACAATAATGAGTAAGTGGGGATCTTTACGTCCGCTCAACTCCCTCAGCCCCTGACTCACCCAACTGACTCCGACT
>CAMOXX010000035.1 GCA_946629475.1 uncultured Blautia sp.
CCGGACACCGACAGGCGCAGTTCCGAAATACTGCCGGGCCCGTTTTCGATTTTCCGCCATATCTCTCCCGCTATCCCGCTCCGGCGGATCATATATAGCGCCGCCGCGCACATCGAGGCGTTTCCGCAGAATTCTCCGCCGGCCATTGTGAGTGAAACCGGAACCTCCGCTGTGTCCGAAGATGAAAAGCTGACAAAGCCGGCCTGCTCCGCCTCGGGGCATATCCTCATCAGTTCTGACGCGGCGGACATCCGGAGGGATGGATCCACAGGGCTTTCCACCAGTACCGTGATGTTCCCCGTGGGGTCCAGCACACTGTACCTGACAGGCTGCTTCATCGCTCAAACACCCGCAGGAACGCCTTTGTCCTTTCTTCCTTCGGATTGCCGAACACATCCTCCGGGTCGCCCTGTTCCACAATCACGCCGCCGTCCATGAATATGACGCGGTTGCTCACCGCCTTGGCAAAGGGCATCTCGTGGGTCACCACGACCATGGTCATTTTTTCCTCGGCAAGCTGGCGGATAACCCGCAGGACCTCACCGGTCAGCTCCGGGTCAAGTGCGGATGTCGGCTCGTCAAAGAAAAGAATCTCCGGCTTCATAGCGAGGGCCCGCGCGATTGCAACCCTCTGCTGCTGCCCGCCCGAAAGCTGGTACGGATAGGAATTCGCCTTGTCGGCAATTCCCATTTTTTTCAGGAGATCCATCGCGGTCTCCTCCGCCTCGCCGCGGCTCCGTCCCTGAACATGGATCGGGGCATCAATCAGGTTTTTCAGCACACTGTAATGCGGAAACAGATTGAACTGCTGAAACACCAGGCCGCAGTAGGTGCGGAACTTTTTGAGTTCATTGTGATGCACGTATACCGTATGGCCCGACGCATTGGTGTGGGCAGCCTTCTGCCCCATGTAAGAGATTTCTCCCCCGTCAATGGTCTCCAGGAAGGTCGCGCATCTCAGGAGTGTGGATTTTCCGGAGCCCGAAGGTCCGATGATACTGACAACCTCGCCGCTGTCTACTCCAAAGCTGATGTCCTTCAGCACTTCCAGGCTGTCAAAATGCTTCCGGATATTTTTCATTTCGATAATCATTCTGCCACCGCCTTATCTGTAATAATCCATGGCCTTCTCGATCCGTTCCATCGCGAAGGCAACCACATAGTTCGCCACAAAGTAGAAAACGCCGGCGATGACGAAGGGCAGGAAGGAAGTCTGGGATGCCGAAATCTGCTTTGCGAGGGAGAACACCTCCTGATAAGCCAGGGTGAAGGCCAGCGAAGTGTCCTTGACAAGTGTGATCACCTCATTTGTGACCGACGGCATGATTCTTTTGATGACCTGCGGAAGGATGATCCGCATAAAGGTCTGGGTCTTTGTATAGCCCAGAACCTCGGCCGCCTCATACTGTCCGACATGGATCGATTCGATGCCGCCTCTGTAGATCTCCGCAAAGTAGGCCGCGTAGTTGATAATAAAGCCGAAAATCAGTGCCGGGAAACGCCATCCGCGGATCGACATTCCAAACAGATAGTATGGTCCGAAATACCAGACCAGAAGCTGCAGCATCAGCGGGGTTCCCCGGATTACGGAGATATAGACTCTTATGATGACCCGCACAACCGAGAACCTGGATTTGCGCAGCAGGGCTACGACCATGCCCAGAGGCAGCGAGCCCAGGAGCGTCAGGGCAAAAATGCCGCAGGTCCGAAGCATACCGGCAGCCATCGTTGAAATCATTGTGTTTAATTCCATAGCAGTACCTCTCAGGCATGAAATACGGCCGGCAGACCGGAGAAAAAGTTCCCGGCATGCCGGCCGCACGATGATACGTTCACAGGGCAGAGCGCCTGATTATTTCAGGATAAGATAATCGTAGATGTCCGGATATTTTTTGCCGATCTCATCAATTGTGCCGTTCTCCGACAGCGTATCCAGAGCTTCGTTGATCTTATCGCAGAGCTCAGTGTCATCCTTGCGGAATCCGATCGCGTACTGCTCGCTTCCCAGCTCCTCGTCGAGGTATTTGTAGCCTTCCTCCTCACTCATGAGGAAATTGCCGCTGGTTACATCGATCGCAAGCGCGTCGATCGCGCCGGCCTTCAGATCCGTAAACGCGATTGTGTAGGTCTCATAAACCTCGAGGGAAGCAAATGTGCTGCACAGCTCAGCCTGGCCCTCTTCATCGTTCAGAAGGTCATAGGCGGATGTGGATGTCTGAACACCGACGGTCTTTCCAGCCAGGTCGGCGAGCGTCTCGATTCCGGAATCCTCGCTCACGAGGATCATCTGGGTATTGTCGGAATACGGCTTGCTCCAGAGATAGTCGTCCTCACGGCCGTTCATGGTAAATCCGGACCAGATGCAGTCGCAGCTGCCGGCATTCAGCTCGGCATCCTTGGCATCCCAGTTGAACGGGACAGCCTCATACTCCCAACCGTAAAGCTCGCAGACAGCCTGGGCCAGTTCAACGTCGAAGCCTGTTGTTTCGCCGTTGTCATCAATATAGGAATATGGCGGATAATCGAGGTCAAATCCATGTTTGAAAACAAATGTCTCCTCAGCTGCATCCGCTTCCTCCGCAGACACTGCAAAGCTGCCAAGGCTCATAAGCATCATAGCGGACATACTGACTGTCAGAATGGTTGCGATTCTTTTTTTCATGCTTCATTTCTCCTTACATTTGTCCTGCGGATAGAGTCGTCATCCGCTTTCTTATAGTACTGCGCTCCGGCAGTTCTTCATCATAATAGCACATTAAAGTATTATTGTAAAGAATTCTTTTTGCAAAGAAAATGCAGAGCACTTCAGATTGAGAAATGCTCTGCACCGTATGTTTTCAGTCCTTCAGGATCTTTTCGTAAAGATCCGGGAAGCAGTCAAAGGTCGCAAAATAATCCCTGGCTGTCTCAGCCCTCCGGATCAGCCGGAAGGAACCGTCCTCCTTCAGCAGGACCTCGGCGGATTTCAGCTTGCCGTTATAATTGTAGCCCATCGAGAAGCCGTGGGCGCCGGTGTCATGAATCACGAGCAGATCCCCCATGTCCACCTTCGGAAGGTACCGGTCGATGGCAAATTTGTCGTTGTTCTCGCAGAGCGACCCGGTCACATCATAAAGATGGTCGCAGACCTCATGCTCCTTGCCCATCACCGTAATGTGGTGGTAGGCCCCGTACATAGCGGGCCGCATCAGGTTTACGGCGCAGGCATCCACCCCGATATACTCCTTGTGGGTGTGTTTTTCGTGGATCGCCTTCGTCACCAGGCAGCCGTACGGCCCCATCATGAAGCGTCCGAGCTCCGTGTAGATCGCTATATCCCCCATTCCTGCCGGGACAAGAACCTCCTCATACACCCTTCTGACTCCCTCTCCGATCACGGAGATATCGTTCGGCTCCTGATCCGGACTGTAGGGGATCCCGATTCCACCGGAAAGGTTGACAAAGGTGATATGCGCTCCTGTCTCCTTCTGGAGCCTGACAGCCAGCTCGAACATCACCTTTGCAAGCATCGGATAATACTCGTTTGTCACAGTGTTGCTGGCAAGGAACGCGTGAATCCCGAAGCGTTTTGCCCCCTTCGATTTTAAAATGCGGAACGCCTCAAAAATCTGCTCCTCCGTCATCCCGTATTTCGCGTCGCCGGGGTTGTCCATAATATCGTTGCTGATCTTGAAAAGCCCGCCCGGGTTGAACCGGCAGCTGATGATCTCCGGGATATGGCCTACTGCCTGCTCCACAAAAGGAATGTGCGTGATGTCATCCAGATTGATGATCCCGCCGATCTCATCACAGAAGCGGAACTCCTCAGGAGGGGTGTCGTTGGAGGAGAACATGATGTCGCCTCCGCTGCATCCTGCCGCACGGGCAAGCATCAGTTCGGTCATCGAGGAACAGTCGCATCCGCAGCCGTACTCCCTCAGAATGTCAATCAGGAACGGGTTGGGCGTCGCCTTCACCGCAAAGAATTCTTTGAAGCCCGGGTTCCACGAAAACGCCGCTTTTAATGCCGCCGCGTTTTCACGGATGCCTTTTTCATCATACAGATGGAACGGTGTCGGAATCTCTTTGGTAATCTCCTGCAGTTTCTCCAGCGTCACAAAGGGTCTTTTTTTCATCTCGGAATTGTGTCCTTTCTTGCCTTCCGTACTTTACTGTACGTGTGTATGGGTAAAGAGATGATCCTGGCAGTATTCGTAATTGCCGTTGCATTTGGAGCAGAAACGGAACTCCAGATCCGGTGAGTCCTTTTCCGTACGCCCGCAGATCGCGCATTTATGCTTTGTCACATTTGAGCCCTGCACTCTTCCCTCCGGCTGCATTGCCTTCTGGAAATCACGCCTGCGCTTAACCTCCCTCGGACGGTACCGGCTGATATCCTTGTTGCCCAGATAGAACAGGCCGAAGTTGATCAGCGACGCTGCCGCCGGAATAATCATGAACCAGTAACCGTACCGGATGTAATCAAACATCGTGTAAAGCACAATCGCGGCATAGACGATCGCCATCCACTTCATCCGGATCGGAATGACAAACCACAGAAGGATCTGCATATCCGGGAACAGGGACGCAAACGCAAGGAACACGGACAGGCAGATATAGTAGGTCGACATTGACATACCGGCATAATTATCATAAACACCGCCCGTAAATATATGAAGCAGGAAGGCTCCGATGATGGTGAGCAGCATGCCGTTTGCGATAAACAGCGTGTAGCGGAAGCTTCCGATTGCGCGGTCCAGCGATTTTCCCAACGGATAATAAAAGAACATGATGGAAATCACAAACAGCAGGAAATTCCCCGTGTTCGGCGGATAGATGATCCATGTGACCAGCCGCCAGATCTGCCCTCTCAGGATCATGGATACGTTCAGGTCCAGCAGGAGCAGGATCCTCGGATTGACATAATACAACACATATCCGACCACATAGCAGGCAATCAGGTACATGGTGAGGTTTGGTATGGCAAACCGATGATATTTGCGCTCCAGTTTATCGATAAAGTCTCTCATACTAAAGCCTTTGGACTCCTTTCTAAGATGAACTGAACAGTTACATTTTGCACTTATGTCATTATAGGGATAATGCGGGGCTTTGTCAATGAGAAGCATCGGCACATCTTGCGGGGAGGACTGCCTTTATGCTACAATGGCTCCACAAAGATTCTTTAATTCTGAACAGGAGGCTGACATGGGCGGATCAACTTTCGGAAACATTTTCACGGTAACTACCTGGGGAGAATCCCACGGGCCGGCGCTCGGCGCCGTTGTGGACGGCTGCCCCGCAGGGCTTCCGCTCTCCGCAGATGATATCCAGAGATATCTGGACCGGCGCAAACCCGGCCAGAGCCGTTTTGCGACCGCACGCAGGGAGGAGGACAAAGTTGAGATTCTCTCCGGTGTGTTTGAGGGAATGACGACCGGCACCCCTGTCTCGCTCCTGATCCGCAATAAAGACCAGCGGTCCCGGGACTACGGGGATATCGCGTATACCTACCGGCCCGGACATGCTGATTTCTGTTATGACAGCAAATACGGCTTCCGGGATTACCGCGGAGGCGGACGCTCCTCCGCCAGGGAAACCGCCGCGCGTGTAGCCGCCGGGGCGATCGCCGCCAGGCTGCTTTCTGAGACCGGTATCTCACTCCGGACATATGTGCACAGCATCGGCCCTGTCGCCTGCAAAAGCTTTGACCCGGAGGAGATTACACGAAATCCGCTCTGCATGCCTGACAGCTCGGCCGCTGCAGAGGCAGAACAGTATCTTGATCAGTGTATAAAAAATCAGGACAGTGCGGGCGGCGTGATCGAATGCCGGATCAGCGGCGTGCCGGCCGGACTCGGCAGTCCGGTGTTCGGAAAGCTGGATGCCGTCCTCTCTTCCGCTGTCATGTCCATCGGTGCCGTAAAAGCGGTCGAGATCGGTGACGGAATCCTCGCGGCAGGCTGCACCGGCTCGGAATCAAACGACGGTTTCTGTGTGTCAGACAGCGGGAAGATCACCAAAGCCTCCAACCATGCCGGCGGCATCCTCGGAGGCATCAGCGACGGAAGCGAAATCATCATCCGGGCTCACATAAAGCCGACCCCCTCCATCTCTCAGCCGCAGAATACGGTAACCAAGGATGCGGAGCCGGTCACCATCGAGATTCACGGCCGCCACGACCCGGTGGTCGTACCGCGCGCAGTGGTCGTCGTGGAATCCATGGCTGCCCTCACCCTGGCCGATGCCCTGCTTGCAAACATGACCTCGCGGCTCGACAGCATAAAAAAATTCTACCGCTGAGAGTCACTATCTCCTCCCATTCATTCGGAATTCCTGCCTCGTTTGTGACATTCTGGAACGCCCCCTTGACGAGAGCGCCTGAACATAGGAAAATGTACAGACAGCGTCTCATAATGAATGCGAAGTATTCTTAAGATGCTGAGCAGTCAAAGGATTTTTAGCGATGATACGAGAGGGCATATATAACATGGATTTCAGAGAGCTGCTGAATGATTTGAAAGGTTTTCTGCCGGATATGGCAATCCTGGGACTGCCGTTATCATTGTCCCGGGAGACACAGCAGAGGCTGTGTGAGCTTGGTGCTGCAGAATCCGGTAAAATCCTGACTCAGGTAATCAGACGGATCGACTCCGGTTCTGTCGAAACAATCGAAACTCTCACACAGGAAGCTTTGAATAACCGACGAAAAAAGGACATTGCAAAATGAACATACTGTTTGCGGAAACATTGAAAAAGCTGAGAACAGATAAAGGCCTTACGCAGCACGAACTCGCCGATCAGGTATATGTCACCCGATCCACGGTTGCCCGCTGGGAAACCGGCAGCCGGATGCCGGATGCCGCGATGATTTCCCGGCTCTCGTCCTGTCTGGATGTGGATGCAGGCCTGCTGCTTTCCATCGCCTCCGAGAGCAGCGAAGTCCCCAATGTCATCATGGTCGATGACCGCAAGATCATCCTTTCCGGTGGGCTTCCCATTTTGAAGGAAGTTCTGCCGAACGCTGCGGTCACGGGCTTTACACGGCCGTCTGAGGCGATCGAATTTGCCCGATTCAACCGTGTTGCCCTGGCTTTTCTGGATATTGAACTTGGCAAAAAGAGCGGGCTGGATCTCTGCCGCACACTGCTCGAGATCAATCCGCGCACAAATGTGGTGTTTCTGACTGCGTACAGTGAGTATTCCTTAGATGCCTGGAGTACCGGAGCCACTGGCTTTCTGCTCAAGCCCATAACTCCGGAGGGTGTCCGGAATCAGCTCAGGAATCTGCGGTACCCGTTTCCTTCAGGAGGTTAAGGTAAATGATCGAATATGCGGTGCAAATTCAGTTTATCCTGGCCGGCGCGGTATTGATGTCGGCAGTACTCGGGCTTGGAATCGCTGTCATCATGCCCGGCATTGACAGATGGAGCAAGAACTTTTTCATCGCCTTTTTTACAGTTTTTATTCTGTACAGCGGTTCCGTTATAGTTGACTTGTTCACATACACCCGTCATGACATGAGAACAGTGCAGGTTCTGATCTCCTATATCGAATCATTGTTTGCTTCGCTTCTGATGCCCATGATTACTGCCTATCTGCTCCACTGCTGCGAAGAGAGCTGGATCCGGAGCAGGTTCTTTCATATTGTAGTAATCCTATGGTCCGTGTTTTTTGTAATGCTGAGTATCAGCCCGTTCTCAACCTTCTTTTTTTACACTACACCTGATAACATCTTTCAGCGCGGGCCGCTGTACTCTCCCTTAATCGCTGCGATATTCGCGATCCTGGTTCTGGACCTGGCCTACGTGATCCGCTTCAGAAACAGGCTTTCTCAAAGGTGCTTTTACGCTTTTCTCATCGGCTTTCTCCCTTTGACTGTAATCCTTTTCATCCACTTTTTTGTCTCCGTATTCTTTTTATTCGGCATCGGCATAGCCATCTGTTCCCTTTCCATGTTCAACCTTATCCTGCTCGACCAGCTCGAACAGTATACGCGTCAGCAGCGGAAAATTGCCCACCAGCGTGCCAACATCATGGTGCTGCAGATGAGGCCGCATTTCATCTCCAATACCATGATGAGCATCTATTATCTCTGTAAGCAGAATCCCGATCTGGCACAGCAGGTCACTCTGGATTTCACCACCTACCTGCGTAAAAACTTCACCGCTATCGCCAGTGAAGATCTGATTTCATTTTCGGATGAACTGGAGCACACACGCGCTTACCTTGCCGTGGAGCAGGCTCAGTTCGAGGACAGCCTTTTCGTTGAATATGACACACCACATACTGATTTCCTCGTTCCCCCGCTGACCCTGCAGCCCATTGTAGAGAACGCAGTCAAGCACGGCATGGATCCGGATTCCGAACCGCTTCATATTTTCATATCGACAAGGAAGAACGGTTCAGCAAGCGAATTTATTGTGGAGAATACCGGTGCGGATTTTGAACCTGCCGATGGCAATGAGCCGCACACCGCTTTACAGAATATAGAACAGCGCCTCGAAATGATGTGTGATGGAAAAATGCTGATCACGCGGCGAAAAGGAGGAGGGACTGTCGTGAAAGTCACCATACCTTAAAAAAGTCAGAGGGGACAGGTTAACTCAACCTGTCCCCTCTGACTTTTGATAGTTATTCATTTGTCACCGCAAAACCGGATAAACAAATCCATCCTTTATCAGGCAGCGTCGTCTGCTCCTGCAGCTGCGGTCTCTGCGGCTGCGGTATCATCAGCGAAAACTTCCTCAACAGCCTCTCCAATTGCGTTGCCCAGCTCTTCTTCAGAAATCTCAACATCACCGATCGTTACGGTAGTTTTGTCTTCGCTTTCTGTTGAGTTCTCAAGAAGGTCCATCATCTTGCTGAAGTCATAGCTGCCGTCGCCATTCTTGAACTGTGCAATCACATCAACAATCTTTCCGCCCTTGGACTCAATGCTTCCAAGAAGTTCTGTGCCCAGAGTTTTGATCGTCTCGATGAGTTCTTCAGAACCCTCTCCGCCCAGCAGAGATTCCACGAGACTGGAAATACCTTCCTCGCCGCCAAGGGAATCGAGCAGATTGCCAAGGCCTTCACCGGCGAAGGTTCCAATCAGATCGCCAAGGCCTTCTCCGTTTTCTCCGCCAAGAGCTCCAAGAAGATCGCCAAGGCCTTCTCCGTTCTCGCCGCCAAGTGCTCCAAGAAGATCGCCAAGGCCCTTATCAGTTCCGGTGCCTTCTTCGCCGCCAAGTGCTCCAAGCAGTCCCATCAGAGCGCCAAGTCCTTCTTCGCCTTCAGCACCTTCGCCGCCGAGAGCAGCAAGCAGCTCTTCAAGACCTGCCTCTTCTTCGGCTGCAGCAGTACCTTCCTGTGCTGTGCCTGTTCCAGCAGCTTCCTCAGTTGCAAACGCAGTGAAAGCACCGCCCAGTGTCATGGCTCCTGCCAGTATGAATGCCAACGCTTTTTTCATCATATCAGTTTCTCCTTTTCTCTTTCATAATAATTTTTTACAACGCCTCTATTGTAATCGTCATTCAGTCGAAAATCAATAGTGTTTTTTATTTCCATGCAGGTTTTTTTCCGCCTTTCTGCTGATCAGCAGGGGCAGAAAGATGATGCCTGCGCATGGAATCAGGTTCACCGCCATGCCGCTCCTGAGACCGGACATATCCGCGACAATTCCCACGACCCACGGAAAGATGATTCCGCCCATTCCTCCGATCGACAGCAGAATCCCCACACTGGCAGAGCTTGTCATGGTACCGATGCACGCGGTTGTCAGCGGATAGACTCCCGCAATAGCAAATGAAAACAGACCAAGCACGATCAGTGCGGGAACCGCGGAATGCATGCGCAGAAGCAGCAGATACATCGACGTGAGCCCGATGCCCATGACAGAGAGCGCCCTGTACGGTTTTTTGATTTTCGGCCCGAATGCAAGAAGAAGGCGGGCCGCGAGCGCAAGGCCCCACTGTACCGTCACCGTGTAGGCCGCCGTGCTTCCGCTCAGAATCCCTTCTCCTTTATAGTAAGTAACGATCCAGCCGTTCACCACATATTCCGCGGCATTCTGAAAGAACATCTGGGCTGCCAGAAGCCAGAATACCGGATTTTTCAGGAAAGCTTCCCCTGCTGCCTCTTTTCCGCTCCCCGATGCACGGAACTGCCGGGGGATGCGCGCGGACAGGAAAGTCAGCCAAAGCAGCACTCCCGCAGTGCTGACACCTGCCATGGCCAGGCGGTCGTTTCTCTTCTGGAGCATGGAAATCATAAACGGGCATAACAGGGCGCCCAGCGAAAACCATGCATTCATAAGGCTCAGGGCCTTTGACCTGTCAGGCGCATTGTTTCCTACAAGGATCGTACATTTATTTGCGGTGCATCCCTTTGCCGCACCGGCGAGCAGGAATGAAAAGAGCAGAACGACAGGGTTTCCCGTCAGGGCCATCAGAAGGTAACCCAGAAAGTATCCGCCGCAGAGCATCAGGGTCGTTGACCGCTCCCCTATCATTTTCGGCAGCAGGCCTGAAACCAGCAGGGCCGCCATGTTTCCAATGCTCATCACCGAAATCAGCGTCCCGGAAAAGCTGTAATTAAAGTGATACAGATCCCGAAGGATACTGACGACGATTCCTGCCGATATCGCACAGATGCCGCTCAGAAAAAAAGCCCCCATGCCGGCTTTATAATGTCTGGTGTCAAAACCGGTTTTCATACGGTCTTCCTCCGTTTTAAGGCTATGTAAAACAGGAGCCCCAAGGGGCTCCCGCCTGATGTTATTCGTTCTCTTTCGCCTTCAGCTCTGCCTTTGAAGGCGGGGCAGGTTCATCCGGCACAGCCCAGATATGGATGCTGTTGGGCTGATCCACTTTATGCGGCCTGCCGTTCATCATAATGATATTCTTATCATAATCAACCTTGAAGGTTGTGATGGTGTTGCTTGCATGGTTCACCACCGAAATATGCTGATTGTCGGGGAAAATCACGATATCCTTCGGATAATCTCCGCTGATCGGCAGCGTAAACTTTTTGGTGAGAAGTCCCGATTCCTGATCAATCTCATAGCAGGAAACCGTATTTTCGCCCGCCGTTGTGCAGTACAGGTGTTTGCTGTCAGGCGCCAGTGCAAGCCCCGAAGCGGCGCTGTGAATCGCATCAGGATCGTTTTCTTTATAAAGCGTGCTGACAGACTGCAGCAGCTCGAATTCCGGCTGCTTGCCGCTGCCGTCATAGCTGTATACCTTGATCTCGTTGCTGAGCTCAAAAAGGACATAGGCAAAACGCCCGTCACGGCTGAAGCGGATGATCCTCGGGCCGCTCTCCCGCGGACACCGTACAATATCCACAAGCTCCAGCTTGTTCGTCCTCTTGTTGATCCGGTAAACCTTGATCTGGTCGATTCCGTTATCCACCGCGCACAGGTACTTGTTGTCCGGCGTGGGGCGCACGCAGTTTACATGCGGGCGGAAATTCCGCTCCGCAACGCTCCCGAGGCCGCTGTGGAACACGCCGTCCATCAGGCTGCCGAGGCGTCCGTCCTGATGCGTATGGACAACCGTCACCTTGCCGTCATGATACCCTGCAACGTAAAGATACTTGCCGTCCACATCCGTTGCGAGGAAGCATCCCCGCATGCCGTCGATGTCAACGCTGTTGATCCGGTGCAGATCCCCGTTTTCGTCCCTGCGGAACACCGCTACGCCCTCGTCTTCGATGGCGTAAAGGTATTTGCCGTTCTTGGAGACTGCTGTATGGGACGCGTTGCTCACCTTGACCTCACTCCGCTCAGTCAGCAAACCTTTTTCAACATCGACATCATAAACTTTGATCCCCTTACTGGAACCATGGGTATAAGACCCCACATATGCCACATATTTTTTATCTGCCATAGCCGCCTCCAATCAGCTTCCTTTTCCTACAAGGATTCGTCTGCATTGTTCTGCCTGACTGTTCCGAAACCAGTATAGCATACTCCTTCGGCCCGGGCAAGATGCATGTTGAGCATGCGCTCAGTCATCCAGTTCCTCGAACGAACGCTCGATGGCTCCCTGAACCGTGGTGCTCACCCTCTTCGCACGCTCGCTGTCAAGCCCGGTCGCGGTGACCCCGACGACAATATCATTCCGGATGTACACTCCGGGAAACTGAAAGTCGCTCTTTTCCCTGTCGTTGGAAATATTGACATAAATGCCCTCATCCTTGCACAGGCGGTAGATATCGTCATTGAGCTTCCGGTCCGCCGTAGCTGTGAGAACCAGGAAAGCATCCTGCAGGTCTGATCTTTTTACCAGCCGCTTTTCAAGCGTGATTTTTCCAAGCTTTGCCAGGTCAAGAAGCTCCTGGTCAGCCTCCTGGGCCACCACTTTCACGTTTCGTGTAAACTGAAGAAGGGTTCTGGCCCTTCTCACGGCGGTGCTCCCTCCGCCCACAATCACCACTCTCTTATCCGAGAGATCGATAAACATGGGAAAATATTTTTTGTTTTTCATGCCAGTCTTTCCCTGATTGCAAGAATAAACTCCCGGCTGTTCAGAACCTCCGGATTCTCGATGCTTGTGATCAACGCGAGATCCCGGGTCATTTTTCCGGATTCGATGGTTTCAATCGTCGCTTTTTCGAGCCTGTCCGCAAAAGAAACAAGTTCTTTTATGCCGTCCAGCTCACCGCGTTTCCGCAGGGCTCCCGTCCATGCAAAGATCGTGGCCACAGAATTGGTCGATGTCTCCTCACCCTTCAGGTGTTTGTAGTAATGGCGCTGTACCGTTCCATGTGCAGCCTCATACTCGTATACTCCGTCCGGTGAAACCAGAACCGAAGTCATCATCGCAAGGGAACCGAACGCGGAGGATACCATATCGCTCATCACATCGCCGTCGTAGTTTTTGCATGCCCAGATAAAGCCGCCCTGGGCCTTCATGACGCGGGCTACAATATCATCGATCAGGCTGTAGAAATACTCCAGCCCAGCAGCGTCAAAGCGCTCTTTATATTCGGCGTCAAACACCTCCTGGAATATCTGCTTGAAGCGAGCGTCGTAGGTTTTGGAGATCGTGTCCTTCGCTCCGAACCACACCGACTCATGGACATCCAGCGCATAGTTGAAGCAGCTTCTCGCAAAGCTCCGGATCGAATCGTCAAGATTATGCATGCCGAGCAGGATTCCCGGATGATCAAAATGCTGGATCAGTTCCTCCCTCTCGGAGCCGTCCTCGCCGCGGAATACAAGGTATGCATCCCCGGGCACGTCAACGTGCATCTCGGTATTTTTGTAAATGTCTCCGTAAGCGTGCCGCGCAAGGGTGATGGGCTTTTTCCAGTTGCGGACGCAAGGCTCGATTCCCTTCACCACGATCGGGGTACGGAACACGGTGCCGTCCAGAATCGCGCGGATCGTCCCGTTCGGGCTCTTGTACATCTTTTTCAGATTATATTCGTCCATCCGTGCATGGTTCGGTGTGATCGTAGCGCATTTTACAGCGACACCGTATTTTTTTGTGGCCATCGCCGAATCAATCGTGACCTGATCATCGGTCTCGTTCCGGTACTGCAGGCCAAGGTCATAGTATTCTGTTTTCAGGTCAATGAACGGAAGAAGCAGTTCATCCTTGATCATCTGCCAGAGGATCCTGGTCATCTCGTCCCCGTCCATCTCTATAAGAGGTGTCGTCATCTGAATCTTAGCCATCTTCTTTCCTCCCTTTTTTCAATGAAATGATTCACTTTCCAAACGCGGCATTCTTTGCCGCCTCAACCACATGTTCGATCAGAATGCCCGTCGTCACGGTCCCGACGCCGCCCGGCACCGGGGTGATGGAATCGACGATCTGCTCCGCCTCCGCGAATTTTACATCGCCGCACAGCTTCCCGTTCTCATCCATGTTGATGCCCACGTCGATCACAATCTGACCCTTGCTGAAATACTCCGCTCCGATCATCCCGGCCCTGCCCGCAGCAGTGATCAGGATGTCCGCCTCCCGCGCGATGGCCGGAACATCTTTCGTCCTGGTATGGCACACGGTCACGGTCGCGTTTTTCTGAATCAGCATCAGGGCGGCGGGCTTTCCGACCACCAGGCTCCTGCCGATCACCACCGCCCTTTTGCCGGTGCAGTCGATCTGGTAATGATCCAGGATTTCCATACACGCCTGGGCTGTGCAGGGCGGAAAACCGATCGGCTTGCCCGTCATCACCCCCGACATGGAGAGGTCTGTCATACAGTCGACATCCTTTTCCGGTACGAGCGCGTTCTCAATCACTGCCTGATTAAGGTGAGCCGGAAGAGGTCTGAACAGGAGCACTCCATGGACATCCGCGTCCGCATTCAGCTTCTGAATCACACTGAGCAGTTCCTCCTGCGATACCTTCTCGTCCAGTACGATCTTCTCATAGGCAACTCCGAGGAGGTCACATCGCTTGGAAGCGCCTTTTTCATAGGCAATATCCCCGGGATTTTCGCCGACGCGCACCATCGCAAGCTTCGGAACAATATTCTTTGCCGCCAGGCTGGCCACATCTTTTCTGACACGCTCATGGAGAGACGCGCTGACCTCTTTTCCCAGCAGCTGTTTCGCCTTCTTTATTTCCCTGTCTGTCATAGTCGTTCCCTCACGGATGCGAAAATATCATCCGCCTCCTGCATGTACTGGCTCAGCATCGCCTCCGCCTTCCTGTTCAGGTCTTCCGCGCAGGCTCTGTCCTTCATCATTTTTGTGTTGATAAACACGTTCAGGCTGGCACCCTGAAGCGCCGCCTTCAGGCATACCGCCGCAACGCCGGCATCGCTGACTGCAAGCACCGACCCTTTCTCAGCAAATCCGCGCACCAGGTTCAGTCCTTCACAGCATTTTTCCATGATCTCCATCGGAACGAGGCATGCGGCGAGGAGCGCTTTTTCCATCACTGCCTCCTTAGCCGCCTTTTCATCGTCGGTCCCCGACGGCATTCTGTAGGCCTTGGAGAGCGGTTCAAAAACCTCGGCATCCCGGTCGATCAGCTGCAGGAAATCCTTCCTCAGCCTTTCCGCCTCAGCCATCAGGGAAAGAATCTCCGCCTCGACATCCGCGTATTTTTTCTTGCCGGCAGTCAGGCTCCCCACCATGCTTCCGAGCGCCGCTCCGACAGCCGCAACAAGGGCCGACGCACCTCCGCCGCCCGGAACCGGTGCCTTTGTCGACAGCACTTCAACAAACTCCGCACATGATTTTTCCGCAAATTCCATATATTCACCTCTCAGAACAGCCCGGTAATCCTGCCGTTTTCATCCACATCGATCCGCTCTGCCGCCGGAACCTTCGGAAGGCCGGGCATTGTCATGATCTCCCCGGTCAGGGCGACGACAAAGCCGGCTCCTGCCGAGATTTTAAGATTCCGTACCGTTATTTCGAAGTCCTCCGGCGCTCCCAGCTTTGTCTGGTCGTCGGTGAGGGAATACTGTGTCTTCGCGACACAGATCGGACAGCTTCCGAATCCCATCGCCTCGAGCTGTTCCGCCTGCTTCTGGGCCTGAGAGGTCAGGACAGCCCTCTTTCCGCCGTATATCTTCCGGACTATCTGGTTCAGCTTGTCCTCAATGCTCCCATCCAGTTCGTAGGAATAAGCAAAATCATTCGGCTGGTCAGCAAGCCTTACGACCTCCTCGGCAAGCTTTACGCCGCCCTCGCCGCCTTTTGCCCACACCTCTGAAAGGCATACATTCACGCCCAGCTCACGGCACTTTTCTTCAACAAGCGCGAGCTCAGCCTCTGTATCCGTCGGGAATGCATTGAGCGCCACAACACAGGGAAGCCGGTATACATCGCGGATATTGCTGACATGCCTGAGCAGGTTCGGGAGGCCTTTTTCGAGCGCTTCGAGGTTCTCATTTCCCAGGTCCGCCTTCGGCACACCGCCGTTGTATTTCAGTGCACGGACCGTAGCAACGATCACGACCGCGTTCGGCCGGATTCCCGACATCCTGCACTTGATATCCAGGAATTT
>CAMOXX010000036.1 GCA_946629475.1 uncultured Blautia sp.
GCATCGATGACGAGTGGAATTCCCCCTGGGTATAATTACAGCAAACGATAAAAAAAGGGCAGTCCTGCACCATGGACTGCCCTGATTCTTAGGAACTGTTCAGAAATAACGTGTGCAGTTTACGCAGGATGCTTTTTCGAGTGCAAGGATGAAAACGTAGTCGATGCGGGCATCGACGAGGCTTTCAGACGCCGCAATCGGGAAAGCAGACAAGCAAAATGCACAAGTTATTTCGTGACAGTTCCTTACTGTATCGCCCGCCCTACAGCTTCTTTCCAGCCTTCATATTTCTGCTGCCGTACTTCCTGCGTCATGGCCGGCGCAAAAGTGCTGTGACGGATATGATCGAAAATGGTGTTTTCATCATACAGGCCGCATGAAATTCCCGCCATATAAGCAGCCCCCATCCCGGAAAGCTCCTGAATCTCGGGAATGCGGACACGCACATCCGCCATGTCGCTCTGAAACTGCATCAGATATCTGTTCGCAGTCGGGCCTCCGTCAGCGCGGAGTTCTTCGATCGCCAGATGCGACTCCTCTCTCATCAGCTCCACCAGATCCGTGATCTGATACGCAATACATTCTACGCACGCTTTCACCATCTCGCTGCGCCCTGTCGTCCGTGTAATGCCGGAGAACATGCCTCTGGCATCCGGTTTCCAGTACGGCGCGCCAAGGCCTGTGAACGCCGGTACAAAATATGTTTTATCCTCAGGGTTGGCCTTCTCCGCAATATCGCCTGTCTCTCCTGCGCTTCTGATCATCTGCAGGTCATCCTTCAGCCAGGTGATTACGGCGCCGGTATAATTCAGGTTTCCTTCAAAGACATACTCCACCTGCCCTTTCCGGCCCCAGGCGAGGGAAGTAACAATTCCCCTGTCACTCAGCACAGGCTCCTTTCCGATGTTCATCATGACGGAGGAACCGGTGCCGTAGGTCGCTTTGATCAGCCCCGGCTGTCTGCAGTCCTGGCCAAACAGCGCACCATGGCTGTCTCCCAGAACACCGCATACCGGAATCGCTTCGGGAAGAAGTCCCCCAAGATCCGTATATCCGAACACCGAATCCGACATACAGACCTCTGCCAGGGCTTTCATCGGGATTCCGAAGCTGCTGCAGATTTCCTGATCCCACTGAAGCTCCATAATGTTGAACAGCTGTGTACGGGAAGCGTTGGAATAGTCTGTACGGAGCGCATGCTCCCCTGTCAGGTTCCACACGAGCCAGCTGTCGATAGTCCCAAGCGCCAGCTCCCCGGAATCCGCGGCTGTCTTTGCCTCCGGAATATTCTCCATGATCCACTGCATTTTGGCTGCGGGGAAAAACGGGGAGAGCGTCATACCGGTCTTCTGACGGATGCTTTCCGCTTCCCCCTCATGCCTTTTGCAGATCTCGGAGGCGCGGCCGCACTGCCATACGATCGCATCACAGAGCGGTTTTCCCGTCATAGTGTTCCATGCAGCCGTAGTCTCGCGCTGGTTGGATATTCCAAACGCCGCGATCTGGTTCGGCTTTACGCCAGCAGATTTCATCACATCGGCGCAGACGGCCAGCGTGTTTTCCAGAATCTCCTCCAGATTATGGGAAACCCAGCCCGACTCACTTATGATCTGCCTGTGAGGACGGTCGGCGCGGCACACAAGCGTGCCGGCCGCGTCAAACAGAAGTCCTTTTGTTCCCTGCGTGCTCTGATCAACTGCAAGAATATATTTATCTGTCATGTTTGGGCTCCTTAAACGTTAATGGATTCTGAACAGTTACGTTATTTTAATGCTTCCTCGGCTGTCTTTGCGATTCCTTCCGCATTCAGTCCGTAGTAGTCGAACACTTCCTGGGAATTGCCTGTAATGACCGGCGCATCCGGCAGCGAAAGGTTAATGACTTTTTTGGGATCATTGGCGGAGATCACCTGGGCAACCATGGAGCCGAGTCCGCCGAACGGAGAATGCTCTTCCACTGTGATCACTGCTTTGACTCCCTTTGCCTCTCTCAGCAGTCCTTCTTTGTCGAGGGGTTTCACGCAGTACATATCCATCACGGTCGACTTGATTCCCTTTTTCGCAAGGATCGATGCCGCTGCAAACGATGGCCTTACCAGCTCTCCGCAGGCCACGATCAGGACATCAGTCCCCTTGCAGAGAACGGTAGCCTTGTCCATCTCAAACGGGCAGTTGTCCTCTGTATAAACATCCTCCACAGGGTTGCGGCCGACCCGGATATAAGCGGGCTTTTCATCCTGCAGAAGGGCCTCGGTCAGATGCCTTGTCTGATGGCGGTCGCTCGGAAGATAAACACGCATATTCGGGATTGCGGACATTGCCGCGATATCCTGCGCGGAGTGATGGCTCATGCCAAGCGCGCCGTAGCTGATGCCTCCGGAGATACCGATCAGCTTGACATTTGTGTTGGAGTATGCGCAGTCAACCTTTGCCTGCTCATAGCTGCGGGTGGTGAGGAAGCAGGCCGGAGATGCCGCATAGGGTTTTTTGCCGCATTTTGCGAGTCCGGCGGAAATTCCAACCAGATCCTGCTCCGCGATGCCAACCTCGACAAACTGCTCCGGGTATGTATTGGCAAATCCGGTCATGGATGCGGATCCTCTCGAGTCACTGCAGAGAACCACGATATCCTTATCTTCTTTCGCATGCTCCATCAGCACGTCACAAATCACCTGGCGGTTATGTATTTTATTCATGAAGAGCAGCCTCCTCCCTCTCCTTGAGATCTTTCATGATCTGTTCATATTCTTCAGCACTCGGCACATGATGATGCCAGGAGGCCTTATTCTCCATTACCGCGGATCCAAGCCCCTTTGTCGTGTTCGCCACAACGAGAGTCGGCCTGCCTTTTACAGTCTTCGCTGTTTCAAACGCTTCCTTCAGGGCATCCACATCATTACCATTGACACTCAGTACGTTCCATCCAAAGCTCTCAAAGCGCTTTTCGATGGAATCCTGATGCATTACATCCTCGGTGGATCCGGAAATCTGCAGCCTGTTGCGGTCGACGATTGCACAGAGGTTGTCCAGATTGTAGTGAGTTGCGGACATAGCCCCTTCCCACACGGAGCCTTCAGCCAGCTCGCCGTCGCCCATCACAACATAGACTCTGGCGCTGCTCTTGTTCATCTTTTCGGCGATCGCCATTCCTACAGCTACCGGAAGTCCGTGGCCGAGGGAACCGGAATTCATCTCAATACCCGGAAGCTTATTGTTCGGGTGTCCGATAAACGGGGAACCGAATTTGGAGAACTTTTCAATCACTTCCTCGATCGGGAAAAAGCCCTTTGCTGCAAGGACCGCGTAAAGCGCCTCGACACAGTGCCCTTTGCTCATGACAAATTTGTCACGGGAGGGATCGTGCTGGTTTTCCGGACTGATGTTCATCTCATTAAAGTACAGAGTAACGAGTGTTTCCATGATACTCATATCGCCGCCAATGTGTCCACCCTTGCCGGACATAATCATATTCACTACGTCCTGACGGAGAGCGTAGGCCTTTGCTTTCAGATTTTCCATATCATACCTCTTTTTTGTGTGCAATCAGTTTAATATTCTGAAGTTGTGAACGGTTCAGCCTTCCGAATCGATGGGAAGGAAACTGCCCCTGTTCTGTTTATACCTCGTCAAACACTACATCTTCTCCATGCAGGTAAGCCAGAACCTTGTCCTCGATCGGGTCATACAGATCCGGCTTCACGCCGATATACTTACATGCCTCATAGACGATCGGGACGATGTCTCCGTGGATTGCCGCCACATGGTGGATGTACGGTCCTTCCACAACCTTCGCCTCAAGGCGCTTCAGGTTTGCCACCTCGACCCATACATATGTTCCGCGTGTCCAGGGGCCGTCAATTCCTCTGGCATGTCCGAGCAGAATCGAGTACTCTCCGTCATCGCCGTCAAAGCGGAGCAGGCTCATCGGGCCGTGCTTTGCCTCAGCCGATACGGCACCGTTCTGCGGGAAGGCGACCGGTACGCAGATCGTCGGTTTTTCCTTCGCAACGGAAATCGGCCACGGGCCGCAGTGCTGCAGAAGCTCTCCGTTGTCATTGTCCGGGTGACGGACTGTCCAGTCGGAGAACATAACGCGTTTTTCATTCATGGAAGCAGCCTCAGCAATCAGCTGGGAAATTGCGCCGTGAATATCTGTCTCGCAGATAACCGGGATTCCCTCTTCGTTCAGGAGGGCGTTGGCTGCGCACGGCATAATGTTGATTTCATCCTGCAGAGCATTCCAGCACTGGATTGCGATCGCGTTGCATCCGTACTTCTCAGCAAGGCTCTTCATTGCTACCTTCAGAGCTGCCACGTTCTGAAGAAGGTCTTCTTCAATCTGACAGATCATGTTCTCGTGACAGTAATCAACAACCTTCTGCACTTCGGTTTTCTCATCGATCCATTTGTGCATCTCCTGATACAGCTCGGGAAGCGGGATCGGGGAGAGCTGAATGTTGAATTTCTCAAGCAGCTCGCCTTCGTTGCACATGGTGCTCCAGAAATCGAAGGGTCTCGGTCCGATCTGGAGAATTCTGGTATGGCGGAACACCTTGACGACATTACATACAGCGAGGAAGTCGCGGATACCGCGCTCAAACTCCGGATCTGTGAGGTTGCAGTTGTTCATGTAGGTGAACGGAACCTTGAACCTTCTCAGAACCTTTCCTGTTGCGAAGAGGCCGCACTGCGAGTCGCGGAGACGCATTCCATTCTCATCGGGGCGCTCGTCCCTCGGTCCCCAGAGCAGGACCGGTACGTTCAGTTCTTTCGCCAGCCTGGCGCACTCATACTCGGTTCCGAAGTTCGCATGCGGCAGAAACAGTCCGTCAATCTTTTCTCTTTTGAATTTTTCGACAGCTTTGTACATTCCGTCGTCGTCAAAAAGAAGCCCTTCATCATTAATATCATCGATATCGACAAAGTCAATGCCAAGCTCCACAAGTCTGTCTGCGATCAGCTTCCGGAATTCAAGTGCTGCCGGTGCGCTGAAAATGCTTCGTCTCGTCGGTGCATAGCCAATCCTGATCCTGGTACCCATATCTGCTTTTCCTCCTTTTGATGTTCGTATTTCTTTATACTGATTTCTTAACATGGCTTTATTCTACCGGATCCGGCACTAAATATCATTATTTATTTTAGTTTTTATTGCTTAATTATAAACTAAACATTGAACTAAACAATGGGATCTGGTACTATCTATACATAAGAAATCCTGCACTTCAGAAAGCGAAGGTAAATGTTCCGTACCTTCCTCACACTGAGATAAAAAAAGGGGATGTCAGGTCCATGTCCATAACCGCAAGAGAACTTGCCCGCAAGCTCGGGGTCAGTCCTTCCGCTGTCTCGTTCGCCCTGAATGATAAGCCGGGGGTCAGTACGGAGCTGAAAAAGAGAATTCTGGTAGAAGCCGAAAAGAACGGCTACGACTTTAGTAAAATTAAGAAAAAAGAGAAAAAAACCGGCACGCTGAGCTTCATCGTCTACAAAAAAAGCGGCGCTGTCGTCGACGACACTCCGTTTTTTTCAAAGCTCTCTGACGGTATCAAGAAAAAATGCTCCGAGGAAGGCTATACTGCAAAGGTGGAGTATCTCTACAGGTCAGATCTCACGGACCGCTATTTCGAGGACCTTGCCTGGTCCGGGAGCGACGGCCTTCTTCTGCTCGGGACGGAGATGGAGGAGGAGGATCTTATGCCCTTTGTTCTCTTAAACGTTCCGATGGTGCTGCTCGACAACAGTTTTACGCGCATGCACTGTGACGCTGTCCTGATCGACAATATTCAGGGGGCGTATCTCGGAACTTCCCATCTTCTGCAAAAATACAAATCGCAGCCCGGGTACCTGAAGTCCACCTACCGGATCAATAACTTTACCGAGAGGGCGGATGGCTTTTACAAGGCGATCCGCGCCAACGGAAGATCTGCCTCAAAGTCCATCGTCCATGAGCTGTCGCCCTCGGTCGATGGCGCCTACGAGGATATGAAGATAATAATTAAAAATAAAGAACCGCTGGCACGCTGCTATTTTGCAGACAACGATCTGATTGCCATCGGCGCCATGAAGGCAATCCAGGAATCGGGCCGCCGGGTTCCGGATGATATCGCCATCATGGGATTTGACAACCTGCCCATCAGCAAAGTTCTGGATCTCTCCACGGTCCATGTGCCAGTCGAATACATGGGAGAACAGGCGGCAATGCGCCTCATTTCCTGCATCGAAAATCCCGGAATGCCGCGGACAAAAATCCTCGTATCCACGGATCTGGTGGAGCGGTACACAAGCTGAAAAAAGGAACCGGAAAGCCCGTCCGCAGGCTGTCCGGTTCCTCTTTTTTAATTACTTCATTTCAAAATAGTCAAATGCGGCACAGTTTTCGCTCTCGGCTCCGTTGGATGTAGCATACATGCCGATCATGGTTCCGATCATACCGCCGATTTCCTCCGGATTGATTTCGGCACCGTCGCAGACTGTGTCAAACCTTACCTCCGGTCCGTCACCTTCTTTATAGAAGAAGGTGATCACCTGTCTCCTCTGTTCCATGCGGATATAGAGAGGTCCATCGCCAACCGGATGGCTCTCCAGTACCTTTTCGGTCGTTTCCGCCTTATAGCCAGGCAGGAACGGCAGGCCTTCCTGCTTTGTCGTCAGCCGGATCAGACGAAGCACGGATTTCCCGTTCTCGAGCAGCTTTTCAATGCGGAACTGGTGATTGGCTGCCTGCATAACAATCAGTCCGGCCGCCTCTTTATCCTTCGGTACAAACTCTATACTCAGATTAATGTCAAAGCTTTCTTTTCTCTGACGCCTTCCTAAAAAGCTGAGGCAGTTGTCCCTCCTCTGGTCCGGATTACCGACGTCAAAGCCTTTCAGCTGCTCGGCAATAGGCCGGGGCAGGCATTTCAGATACAGCCGGCTGTTCTCGATTTTCCAGAAATCCTGATAGGGGGTGCCCCAGAAGGAAAGATGCATTCCGATTTCAGGCGTGTCAAAATCATCCCTCTCGGGTTCCGGCGCATAAGGTGTCCACGGCAGTTTATCGTCAGCGGGATACTCCCACTCAACCTTACCGGTTCCCGGGCTGAACACAGGCCAGCCGCGTTCCCAGATCACCGGGCAGATATAAGTTTCCCGGCCGAAGTTTTTGTGCTGGCCGTCAATAATCCGGGATCCCAGCATAACAGCGTACCAGTTGCCGTCCGGCGTATCAACAAGATCCGCATGCCCGATATTGTCGATCGGGTAGTAAAGCCCCAGATGGCGGTGCGTCATGATCGGGTTTCCTTCGTATCCATGATACCAGCCGTCAATCGTCTCGCTTCTTGCGATCATCACAGAGTGATATCTCTCGGTCCCGCCTTCGGCGATCAGCAGGTAGTACCAGTCTCCGATATGGTAGATATGCGGGGCCTCCGGCGCCCATGCTTTCCGGAGCGCGCTGTTCCAGATCTTTTTCCGCTCTCCGCAGACTTTACCGGCTTTGATATCATAAGGTGTGAGGAAAAATGCTCGTCCGTTGTCCTCTGTCGGATCGTTCCCCGGGCTCACGAGATAGCAGGAACCATCCTCATCAAAAAACAGGGAGCAGTCGATGTCCGGAATGTCCGTGATCCAGTGAGGCTCCGACCACGGGCCGTGCGGATCTTCTGCCGTGATGTAAAAATTGCCCTTATCTCCGAAATTGCAGTTTACAATATAAAACACACCGTCGTAATAGCGGATCGTCGGGGCCATCACTCCGCCTGTTCCCATGCTTGCATTTACATGAAACCCGTTTTCCATATGCATCGCATAGCAGATCTGCTCCCAGTTGGCCAGGTCCTTACTGTGAAACACCGGAATGCCCGGGTACAGCTCAAAGCTCGAACAGGTCATATAAAAATCATCATCGACTCTGCAGATGGACGGATCCGGATAGAATCCCGGAATAATCGGATTGACAATTCGATTTTCTGCCGACATGTGGATGTTCCTCCTTTTCTTTGATCAGATATATCACTCACTATATGTCAGGTTTCAGTCTATACTTATTATAGTCATGGACCGGATACTCCGCATTCCTCTTTCCGACAAAAATACCGCCGCGGATTGACTTTTTCATCAACCGCGGCGGTACCAGGTCATTCTTTTTGACAGAGAATTGCGGATTGTTGAAATCCCAGGCCGTTCTTTACAGCAGCAGAACCAATGCAGTCAGGGTTCCCAGAATCACAAGGATGCCGATGCAGGTCATCATCATGGCAAAGGAAAAATTGGAGGTCAGAAGATCAAGGGTGTCTGACGTCGCAAGAAATCCTTTTTTGATCGTGTTCATCCTCTTCTGCTGCGGGCGAAGCACTTTGCGCTGCCGGAACAGGCTCTTACGGAGAAGAATCAGAATTCCGTCCAGGCTGTCGCAAAGCAGCCTGGCGGCTACGCTTCCGCCCATCACCAGGGCTCTGGCAGCCGGACGCAGAATCTTGTTTTCTCCAAAGACAGCTGCAATCTCACCGAAGATCAGAGGCAGCCAGCGCACAAGAACCGGGCGGTACACCAGGTTTTCCAGGTCGAGCTTTTCCGGCCAGAGATTGACATAGCTGTCTTCCCGGCAAAGAACTCTCCTTACAACAAACACATACAGCAGCGCTCCGATCGCGAGTGAAATCAGTCCGCCCTTCAGGTTCTCCAACGTAAAAGCGTGGAAATGGAGAATCTCCTCTTTTCCGGTCATGAACGCTGCCAGATGCGTCATCACAAAGGGCTGGCCCAGAACCACCATAAAAAGAGAGGAACCCGTAACCGCAGCCGTGCTCAAACGGTTCATGCAGCTTCTGTCGGCATCATACTTTTTCTGAACATCCGCATTTTTGTTTTCCTGCACAAACACGCAGATAAAAAGCTTCAGCATATAGGCAAACGTCATCCCGCCGGAAACCAGGAAGATCCACTCGATGCATTTCAGGAGGGCGGGATTCCACACCGCCTCATGAATGCCGTCCACAATGCCCTCATGCAGCAGTGTCTTGCTGATATATCCGTTGAAGAGCGGCACGCCGCTGATGCCAAGCGCACCGAGCGCGAACGCGATCTTCAGAAATGTCTTGTTTCTTCCGTATCCCCGGATCTCATCGAGCGTCATCACATGCAGGTTCATCACAACCACACCGGCAGCCATAAACAGCGTCAGCTTGATCAGGGAATGGTTGACCATATGCAGCATCGTCCCGGAGATTGCAAGAACCATGCCCTCTTCGGCACCCGCCGCCGAGAGCAGAATATACATTCCCGTCCCCGTCAGGATAAACCCGATTTGGGACATGGACGAACATGCCAGCGTTCTCTTAAGGTTAATCGAGAACAGGGCGAGAAGTGCCCCAAGAAACATCGTAACAACGCCAAGCAGCAGAATTATTTCCCCGAAAAGCTTTTCCCCGGCAAAGGCATTCATCGAAATCATCAGAATTCCGTAAATCCCCACCTTTGTCAGAATGCCTGACAGCAGGGCGGACGCCGGCGATGGAGCTGCCGGATGCGCTTTCGGAAGCCATACATGTACCGGGAACATACCTGCCTTGCAGCCGAATCCGAACGCGATGCACAGGCCGGCAGCCAGGAACTCCGTAGAATTATCAACCGTCTTTACCGCAGCGGGAAGTTCTGCAAAAGAAAGGGTGCCTGTCTGATGGTACAGGAGCAGCAGCCCCATAAAGAGCACCAGTCCTCCGATCACGGCAATAAAAAGATAGGTGTATCCTGCCCGGATCGCTTCCTGCGTCTCCTCATGAATCACCCATGTGAAGGAGGTAAAGGAGAGTATCTCAAAGAATACAAATGTCGTCATCAGATCCGCCGACAGCATTACTCCTTCGGTCGCCCCGAGTGTTACAAGGACGAACAGCCAGTAGCGGTTCAGGTTTTCACGTTCTTCTTTAAAATACTCGAGGGCAAACACGGTGGTCCCCAGCCACATCACCGCAGTGATGACCGCATAAACCGCCCGGAAACCGTCCGTCGTAAAGTGCAGGCCGCCGAACAGAATCTCCCCGATTTCCATGGAGGGCATGCTGCCGGGCAGGGAAAGAGTCATCACAAGAACCGCGGCGCAAAAAAGAACCGCAGCGATATCCCGGCATATTTCTTTCCATCTTCCCAGCACATAGGCCAGAAGGCCGCCTGCCATGGGCAGAAATACAATCAGACCAATCAACATCATCCCGTAATCCTTCCTTTTCCGGTTTACACTGCTCCGACCGCGATTTTCTCCAGAAATGTCATAATGCTCCCTGAGAAGATTCCCAAAAGCAGATTGGCTCCCGTAAAAATCACAATCGGGACAAGCATCAGTTTTCCGGCCTCATGAACTCCGGAATCCTCGCGGAACCGGTCCTTTCCCACTACAGGAAAGAAGGCCCGCACACTGATGCTGAGCGTATACACGGCACATAAAAACGCTGAAATGATCAGGCAGAAAACCCCGGCATATCCCAGGGCAGTGCCGGATTCCCCTCCTGCCGTCATCAGGCTCCACTTTGAGACAAATCCGCAGAACGGCGGAATGCCTGTAAGGGAGACTGCGCAGATTGTAAAACAGACAAACGATACCGGCATGCGTCTCCCCACGCCGTTGAGCTCATAAATATAGGAATAACCGGTATTATGCATGAAAGCACCGGCAACCATGAACAGAGTGATTTTGATCACCCCATGGAACAGCATATGCGCCGCGGCACCGGTGAATCCCGCCGGGGTCATCAGCATGACGCCGAACAGCATGTATGAAAGGTTGCTCATTGTCGAGTAGGCCAGCCTGCGCTTGCAGTGCCTCTCGCGGATCGCCTTGACAGCCGCAAACAGGAGCGTAAATTCTGCCGTCGCAATACAGATCATCTGCACAGGAGTTCCCATCAGAAAATCCGTACCGAACACATACCATGTGAGGCGCATCACGGCAAATGCCCCGGAATTAACCACGGCGACCGCGTGCAGCAGTGCCGTTACGGGTGTCGGCGCGACCGAAGCCGTAGGCAGCCAGTCATGCAGCGGGAAGACCGCCGCCTTGGCGCCCATCCCGAAGAATCCCAGTGCAAAAGCGATCTGCATCAGTACAGGATCAAAATCTCCGCCGATGCTTCCCCCGTAAAGAAAAGCACCCGCATTCCCGTACACGGTCGTAAGGACCACAGCCATAAACGAAAGCGAAGCGCCTCCGATCGTATAGGCTGCGTATTTTCGCGCGGCAAACAGACTGTCGTGCGTCCCGTAATGAGCGACCAGCGGTATCGTTACCAGTGTCAGCATCTCAAAGAACAGGTACATCGTGACAATATCCGCCGAAAACGCGACGCCCAGGGTAACACCGTAGGTCATCGTATAAAAAGCGAAAAACACGTTCTGCCGGCGTTCCTTCTCCATGTATTCAAAAGCATAGAGAAGCACCAGCGGCCACATCACCGCGACCATCCCGGCAAAAAGCTTCCCCAGTCCGTCCAGACAGAATGTCACCGAAAAACCGTTGGTGAAGCTGTATACGTCGACCGGATCGCCGTTCACCGTAAGCAGAGCAGCAAGCACACAGGCCGAAGTCAGCACCGCCACTGTTTCCGTAAAAATCATCCGGCTTTTTTCAGTTTTGAATTGCAGCAGCAGAATCGCCAGTCCTCCCGCAAGAGGAAGCAGAATCGGCACAATCAGGAACAGAGAATTCAAGTGAAAACCCTCCAAAATCGTTTTAGAATCCAAACGAACTTAAAATCACAGGGCCAAAAAGTCCCATCACCAGGGAGACGCCGCAGAGTACGGTAAGCGGAATCCACATAATGCGCGGCGGTTCCGCCTTTGTCAGTACTTCGGCGTGAATGTCATGACCTGGGAAAAAGCCGTCCACAACGGTTGTGAGCAGATATCCGGCAGTCAGAAGAGCCGAGATCAAAAGCACTGCCGGGGCAATCACCGCATAATACCGGATCCCGCTGTCGATCGCCGCCGAAGCAATGACCCATTTGCTCAGGAACCCTCCAAACGGAGGAATTCCGACCAGGGAGAGCGACGCCAGCGCAAAGCACCACATGGATGCCGGCATTCTCTTTCCAATGCCTTTCAGGTCGTCCACCCTTCGTATCCCAAGCTGTACAATAAAAATACCGGCCACCATAAAGAGGCATCCCTTTGCGGCCATATGGCTCATAAGATGAAGAAGTCCGCCGCGAAGACCTCCCTCCGACAGGAAGGAAAGGCCAAGGAGAATATAGGAGATCTGGCTGATCGTCGAATACGCGAGCCGTTTTTTGAGGATTTTCTCGCGGTACGCCATCATAGAGCCCATGAAGATGGTAAGAAGGCACAGCGTCATCCACGTATACTGAACCCATGTCCCTCGGATCAGCTCGGTTCCTACCGAATAATATACAAGCCGGATGATGGCAATCACACCAGCCTTTGCCACGATGCCGGAGAGCAGCGCGGAGGCCGGAGCCGGAGCGATCGGATGTGCTGCCGGCAGCCATCCGTGCATCGGGTACATACCGGCTTTGGTTCCAAACCCGATAATACCGATGAAAACGGTCGCAAGGAAAAGCTTTTCATGGCCTGCGATTTTTTCCATATCCAGGAATCCACCGTACACAAAGGAAACATCCCCGCTGGAAAAATGATAAACAAAAAATACCGCCAGAAGTCCGAGCAGAGCTCCTCCCACCGAGTAGAACAGGTATTTCAGCCCTGCCGCCACAGCCTGCTGCGTCAGCTCATGCAGCACCAGCGGAACCGTCATCAGTGTCAGCAGCTCGAAGCTGAAGTACAACGTGATCATGTTTGCAGATGCAGCAACAGAGATCAGGGCTCCGTAGGAAATAAAGAAAAAGGCAAAGAATACATTCGGCCTTTCCTCATGCTTCATATATTCAAAAGCATAAAAGCAGGTACAGGTATACAGGATCATCACGGCGATCATAAAAAATGCCGAGAGCCCGTCCACAGCATAGGAAAAGCTGACATTTCCGGAAAACACAAGCGGTGTAATGCCCTTACCTTCCAGAATTGACAGAATGCACAGAATATCCGTGAGGAACAGAATACCGGTATACCCTCTTTTTCGGATCGACATATCGGCATTTATCGTCGAAACTATGATTCCGGAGATAATCGGAAGCAATATCGTACCTATCAGCAGCATTAGATTCCTTTCCCCCTTACATAAACATTGTCAGGCCCTGCTCGATCAGTCCGGCAAAAACCCACGAAACCAGTCCAAGGGCCAGATTTGCTCCTGTAAGAATGAGCATCGGGATATTGTATCCCGGCCTTCGCGTTGACCGTACCCGGATTTCAGAAGACGCGTACGCATAGATTCTGATAATCGTCCGGATAAAATAAAGCGCGTTCAGCAGAGAGCTTGCCGCGAGGACAAGCATCACTGTCACGATCATGACTGTACTTCCGTTTTTGACCGCCGCCATCCCGAACAGCAGTTTTGAGGCAAAGCCGGCAAAGATGGGGATGCCGATCATCGACATGGATCCGATCAGGAAGAAGAATCCCGCATTTTTGTCGCGGAGCCCGCTTCCCTGCAGGCTTTTGAATTTCAGACTCCGGCCTGACACCTCCGCCAGCCTCGGCGTTGTCAGAAACAGCTGTGATTTTGTGACGGAGTGCGCCATAATGTGAAAGATCGCCGCTGTGTAGCCCGCGGCTCCGCCGATGCCGATCCCCATGTAGATATATCCGATCTGTGCCGCCGAGGAAAATGCCACCATCCGGTTGATGTTGTTCGCCCGCATGGCGGACACCGACCCGAACACGATTCCGCACATTCCCAGCAGCAGAAGCAGATAGCGGATCGGAAGCTTTTCGAACAGCTCGATTCCCACGACCCGGTAGTAGATCTTCACCAGCAGAAAAATATAGCACTTTGATACCAGGGACGAAAGGATGGAGCCCGAAGCAGGGGTCGCCCACCCGTAAGTATCCGGCATCCAGTAATGGAACGGAAACAGACCGCTCTTGATGGAGAGCCCGATGGTCAGGATTCCCACCGCCATGGTAATGATCATCATATTCCGCGGATCTGAAGAGAGCACACCGATCCGCTCTCTCATCGGAACCATCAGAAGATTTCCGGTGATATCATAGAGCAGTACGACTCCAAGCAGAAAGAGGCCCGACCCCAGCAGATTAAGGATCATATACCGGACGGCCGCAAGGGTCGTACGTCCGATCTCACGCACAATCAGAATGCCGCAGCTCGTGAGTGTCAGGATTTCCAGAAACACATAGCCCGTAAAAATATCGTTGGTCCATGTCATCGCCATCAGGGCAGCCGTCATCAGATTGACCAGGGTAAAGTACAGGTTCAGCTTGCTCTCGTCAATGTCGTCAATCAGGAAATGCGTCCCGGCGACGACTGAGCAGAGCATCACGATCAGGAAGAGCAGTGCGATCATCGCCTCAAGCACTCCGGCCCTGATCTCGTTGCCCCAGGGGGCCGGGAACTCTCCCATCACATAGGTAAACGCTCTGCCGGTCCGATAGGTATACCAGAGCACGCAGGATACCATCACGATCAGGACGCATTCATATAGAATTGTATATTTTCTCGCAGTTTTCCCGCTCAGCATCATGCACAGCACGCCCGAAAACAGGCTGAGCACAATCGTGAACAGCGGAAAATTTGTAAAAAACTCCACGTTACCTGTCCTCCATCTGATGCCTGGACAATTGATAGATATCATCCAGCTGCAGCGTATGGTACCTCTTGTACAGGCGCACCGTCAGCGCCAGCATGATCGCGGTCACCGAAACGGAAACCACAATGCCGGTAAGCACGAGCCCCGCCGGCACCGGATTGATATATACCTCAGGATCCGTCACGCCGTCCACAATAATCGGGGCTTTTCTTCCATGGATATATCCCATCGATGCAAGAAACAGAAATGTGCCGCTATCCATGATATTCATACCGATCAGTTTTTTGATCAGATTTCTCTGAAACAGGAGCATGACGAACCCGATCCCGAACAGGATCACCGCCACAGCCTCTTCATAATTCGCAAGTAATGTCTCAATCACCGCCGATATTTCCTCTCCTGAACAAACTGTAAAATCCGTACATCGTACAGGCTACCACCAGCCCCACCGCAATATCCAGGGGCAGAATCATCCCTCCCGAGAGAATGGCCCCCGGGGTTCCTTTTGGAATGTGATTGTCAATGCCGTTCGCCCCGGTAAAAAACACATACCCTTTTGCGAAGCTGTAAAAGGCCAGGGCAGAGAATGTGACCGCATTGGAGAGCCGCCGTGTAAATACATGGTCCGCCGTGTCGAATCCGAACGCGGAGGCAAAAATAATAAGCCCTCCTCCGATCACGGCACCGCCGGAAAAGCCGCCCCCCGGACCGTTCTGTCCGTTCAGCAGCACATAAACCCCGTAAAGGAAGATGCACGGGATCAGCACCATGCCGACGCTTCTCATGATCGTTTCTTTTGAGATATCGTGGAACCGCATCGTTTTCACTGTGTAGTAATCCTCATACTGTGTCCTCTGGTTTTTTGCATCCAGGCGCAGAAGGATCATCACACAGATCAGGGCCGTGAACAGCACATGAGACTCTCCCAGAGTATCGAATGCCCTGTAGTCCAGAATCAGGCCGGCCACGACGTTCACTGCGCCGGTCTCCTCCACTCCCTTTTCCACATACCGCCTGACAACCTCGGTCGTCTCAGGATTTTCCTGTCCGTAACGGGGCAGATAAGAGATGATGAACAGAAGGACCCCGATCAGCAGAACCGCCGAGATGATCGCTACTGCATGATAGATCCGGTAGTAGTT